>CAVEFW010000169.1:0-7631 GCA_963615035.1 Phocaeicola dorei | reverse complement strand
CAATATTATATGCACATATCTAATGCATAAAAAATTGAAAACATTCATCATTATAAAAAAAACAAAAACAAAAATCAATAGTACCTGAAGTGAGCGGCACAAGAGCCTTCTGAACTCACCATGCATGGCCCCACTGGGTTTTCAGGAGTGCAAACGTTTCTAAAAAGTGGGCAATCGCCAGGTTGCATGTGGGCACGCAACACGCTTCCACACATGCAACCCCCATGTTCCTTTGTGGGTTCCACGGTTGGCTGAAATTTCTTCAGCGCATCGAAGGCAGCAAATTCTTTGCGCAACCTATAGCCCGAGCCTTCTATTTCTCCTAAGCCTCGCCAGGTGGATGTGCATGTCTCAAACACTTCTTCTATGACTTTTTGTGCGGTGGGGTTGCCTTTTTGCATCACCGCGCGTGAATATGCGTTTTCTATGCGCGCAGTTTTTTCGTGGATTGTTTTTTCGTGGAGCTGTTGCATAATCATGGCTATGCCTTGCAAAACATCCACTAGCTCAAAGCCTGTAACAACGCCCGGGATGTGATATTTTTTTGCCAGAAATTCATAGGGCGCGCACCCGATGATTGTGCTCACGTGGCCTGGCAAAATGAGCGCGTCTATGTTTAGCGCGGGGTCTTGCATCAACACTTCCAGTGCCCCTGGCATGTTTTTGTGCACCGAAAACACACTGAAGTTTTTTATTTGCGCGGCTTTTGCGCGTTTTATGCTTGCTGCAACCAAAGGAGTTGTGGTCTCAAAGCCAACGCCCACAAACACCACTTCGCGCTTTGGGTTTTCTTGCGCCAGCGTTAAGGCGTCTAGCGGTGAGTAGATAATGCGCACGTCGCTTCCTTTTGCTTGTTCGCCAAGCAAGCTGGAAGTGCTGCCTGGCACGCGCGTCATATCGCCAAAGGTTGCTATGATGACGTTTGGCACGCGGCAGAGGGCTATCATGGTGTCTATATCTTTGTTGCTTGTTACGCACACAGGACACCCAGGGCCAGAAGCCAACTTGGTGCCGCTTGGCATGAGGGATTTCAAGCCGTTGCGAGCTATTGCCACCGTGTGCGTGCCGCACACTTCCATGATGGTGCAGCTTTCGGGTGCCAATTTGTGGATGCTGTCTATTAGCCCTTGGGCGAGCTTCGGGTCGCGAAAGCGCGAGAGGTCTATGGTTTGTGGAGGTTTTGTGTTGGTCATTTTTGTGTCCCGCTGTCCTGCTATATAACTATCTTGATGTTCCACTTTTCTGTTGCTCGGCTATCCTGCGATTTTTTTCGCTATCCAGCGCTGGCGGCCAAGAGTTCTTCGCTCACCATTTCGGGGAAGTCTTTTATCATTTCTATGGTTTCTTTTGCATATTGCGCGTCCACCACCTCGATGGCAAAGCCTGCGTGCACCAAAACATAGTCGCCCACCTGAGCGTTCGGGGTCAGGTCAATAGACACGCTGCGTTCAATTCCTAAAATGTTTACTTTCGCTAGGTTGTCTTGCTCAATTTCTTCAATTAGTCCAGGTATTGCTAAACACATTTTTCCTCTTTAGATGTTTTTGTTTGTTGCGGCTGTTTTTGTTTGGTTGTAGTGCGCAATTGTGTGCTGGTTTTTAATGCGCTCATGTTGCACATTATATTGTTGCACTTGGTTTTGTTTACCTATTCGCGTGGCACTTGTTTATATTGTTGACATGTTACAACAGCTTGGCCAAAAGAAATAGATCCATCGCCAGGCGGCAGATCTTTATTCAGTGCCACCGTAAACCCTGCGTTTTGCAGAGCGTCAAGCGCGTGTTCTGTGATGTATCTATTCATGAACACACCCCCGCACAGCGCCACAGTTGATATGCCATAAACTGCATAGACAGTTTGTGCAACCTGCAAAATCGCGTTCACAAAAGCGTCGTGAAATTTTCGCGATATGGTGCTTGCGCTAACGCCCGCGCCGACATCGTCTAGCAATGCCTTAAACGTTGGGGCTGCGTCGAGCAACAAAACGCTCGTGTCTTGCGCGGTGCTGTTTTTTGTTGCGACGTTTTTCACGATAGATATTTCATAGGGGTTGGGTGCGGAGGTTGTTGGTTGGGGAAACATGGCAGCTTCCAGCATTATTGCCGCCTCGCCTTGATACGTTGATTTTTCACATATGCCCAAAAGCGCACTTGCCGCGTCGAATAGCCTGCCTACACTTGAGGTGTAGGGTGTGTTGACCCCTTGTTCAATCATTTGATTTAGTGTGTCGGGCGAAAAATTATGCGTTTCTGTTGTTTGTGGCGAACTTTCCTTTTCCGCGCTGCTGAAAATTTCTTGCGCCACAGGGTGTTCCAGCAAATCAAAGGCATATAAAACACCATACGCCATGCGAAGTGGGTCGCTCACGCACGCCTGCGCCCCAGGCATAGGCACATAGGCAAAATTGGCGAACCTCTCGAAATCGGTCAAGTTGCTAATCAAAACCTCGCCGCCCCACACTTTGCCATCTGTTCCATATCCTGTGCCATCAAACGCGATGCCACACACGGCTTCCTCTAAACCGTTTTCCGCCATAACAGATGCCACGTGTGCGTGATGATGTTGCACTTTGTTTACTTTTATGGGGTTTGTTGTTTGCTGCTGTTCGCATTTATTTTGCTGAGACACTGCCCATTGCGTAGACATATAGCTCGGGTGCGCATCACACGCCAAGACCACATTTTCATTTTCCAAGTTAGACCCAAACAAATGTTCTAGTCGATCTTTTGCTTCAAGCCACGCGTTATATGTTTCTATATTTTCAAGGTCGCCTATGTGCTGACTTACATATGCTCGCCCACGTGTCAGCAGCGTGCATGTGTTTTTCTGCTCTGGGCCTGTGGCAAACACAGCAACATCTCCCGATTGCGCAACATCTAGCGGCAGCGGGGCAAACCCACGCGCGCGGCGCACCATCTGCACACATGTTTGCGAACCCCCCGCATCCAACACGCGCAACACGCTATCGTCAAAGCGGCTTAAGATTTCGCGTTTGTTGCCCAACACAGCATCCGCCACACCTTTAAACTTCTTTTGCGCTTCGGCGTCTGTTGTGACAATGGGGCACCCACTAACATTTCCCGAAGTCATGACTAAAATAGGCGTTTTTTTTATGGCTTCGGAGTTTTTGTGTGCATCATCATTCGATTTATCTATGACTTCAGCGTTTTTACGTGCGTCGCAATTCGACTTATCTATATCCTCGGCATTTTTACACGCGCCATCACGCGACCGCGCCTGTTTTGCAAACTCTTCCAGAATTAAATATTGCAGGGGTGTGCTGGGCAACATAACGCCAAGCTCACTCAGCCCATCCGCCACGCCATTTAACGCGCGTTCAGCGTTGCCGCAGCGTTTTTTCAACAACACTATCGGGCGCGCAGGGCTCATCAGCTGCTCTTTTTCTTCTTTTGACACACAACAAACATTTTCAACGTCGCTCACGTTTCGCATCATGACAGCAAAAGGCTTTCTGCCGCGGCGTTTTGCTTGTCTTAAATGGCTCACCGCCAACGGGTTTTGCGCATCGCACACAAGATGAAAACCCCCAAGGCCTTTCACTGCCACTATTTTTCCAAGCGCAAGCATTTCCACAGCCTCTTGAATTATGGCGTCAGATTTTTCGAGTGTGTCTCCCCATCTTATGCCGTCCGCGTCATCAAAGCGAAAAAAATTGATGTGAGGGCCGCACTCAAAACACGCATTTGGTTGAGCGTGAAAGCGTCTGTTTGCTGGGTCTTTATATTCCTGTGCGCACTTTTCACACATTGCAAACATGCTCATAGACGTGTTTTTTCGATCGTATGGCAAATCGCGGATGATCGTGAAACGAGGCCCGCAGTTTGTGCAATTTATAAACGGGTAATGAAAACGCCTGTCACGGGTTTCTTTTCTGGGTTTTTTGTTGTCCTTAAGATCTGCCTTGGTCTCAAAATCACCCTTGCCCTCAAGACCGCCACCGCGCCCGAGCAACTCTCGCACACATTCATCGCATGTGGCTATGTCGGGAGAAACCAACGTGGTTTCACTATGGTCACCATCGTCTGAAAAACGGATTTCAAACGTTGAGAAACCCTCTGGCTCGCATTCTTTTAAGTCTATCTCTTGCACGTTCGCTGGCGCGGGTGCTTCGTTTACAAGTTTTAGAACAAATTTGTCGAGCGCATCCGAATTTCCTTCTGTGTGGATATGCACTCCATCTCGCGCGTTTAACACCCAGCCCGAAACGCCGCACTCACCAGCCACGCGAAAAACAAAGGGGCGGAAGCCCACCCCTTGAACAACGCCGCTCACCTTTATGTTTAGAGCTTCTTGCATAAAACATCATCCAAAATGTATGCCAACTTCCACAGTTCACTTGACGAATTGCTGGGCAAGTGCAGCTGCACGGCGCGCCTGTTGCGCTCCGCCAAGACTTGCCAATCCCCCACCGCCTGAGCTTTCGCTAAAGACCCAAGAGTTTTGCATTTCTCGTTTATCTTGATGTCATCCATCTCATCGCCTGAAACAATCAAGAACACCCCGTTGTTTGGCCCGCCTTTGTGCAACTGACCTGATGAATGTAAAAATCTGGGTGCAATTTCCAGAAGTGAAACCACGCCTGTGTGCTGCGCCACCGCAGATCGCATGTGTTCAAGTGCATGCACCCTGCCAACGCCCTCAAACGGTAAAAACGCATTGAGTGCAAAGTAATCGCTGGGCTCTATGCTGTTTACTAAAGTTCCAAGCACTTCTCGTAAAACATTTGCGTTGTTGCTTTGCTCGTCCTGCACGACTTGCACGTTGTGCGCAAGGTGCGCGTTGTGTAAATCATGTGCATCGCGCGAAGCTTGCGCGTTGTGCGCATCGTGCGCATCATTTGCAACGTGTGCGTTGTGTTCATCGCGTGTATTGTGTGCGCTGTGTTCGTCACCCCCACACTGAAAACCTAGTGCTGGGCTAACTCTTAGCTCTATGCCTTCGTGTTTAAAAGTTGGCACATCCAGCCCGCTCTCTATAATATCAACCACCTTTGTTTTTGCGCTTTGCACATCTGGCTGATCAAAGGGGCAAACCCGCATTAAATATCCACACATCGCCACAGCATATTCCCACATCACAAAGTATTTCGCCAAATCGCAAACACTCTGAATTTCATAGTTTAGCTGCGGCACGTCTTCGCTCAAACCGCGCACGCTCTCTTCAAAATCCAGCTTTTCATCGTGAGTATCACAAGATGTTTTATACACTATAAAAGTTCTGTCTTGGTTGAAAGCCTGCAAGCTCGGGTTCACCTCTAGGCAAGGCACAATTCCAACGCCGCCTTTACCTAAACTTTCCGCAACCAGCTGTTCAATCCAAAGCCCCAAAGTTCTGCCACTCTTTGAAGACATATAACAAAACTTGTCTCGCCTGGCCATGTAATTACCATACAAAAAGGCAGCAAGTTTTATGGCAGGGTTGTCTTTTGAGTCCCTCGAGCAATCTCGCTCCGCGATCGACGCACAACTCATGAATTTCTCAATATCCACGCCCGCCAGCGCACTCGGAACCAACCCAAACACAGACAAAGCACTAAAACGCCCGCCCACGCTGTCTTTTCCGATGAACACCTTTAACCAGTTTTCTTCTTTTGCTTGCCTCTCTAGGGCAGAGCCAGCGTCGGTTATCGCCACCAAATGCCTTGATATTTCCGCATCGCTTAGGTGTTTGGCCATAATGTCGCGCACAGCACTCAAAATCATGCGGGGTTCCAGCGTGCCGCCGCTTTTTGAAGAAACAACGACTATTGCATGCTCAAACGTTTCACCGAGCAATGCTTTGCGCAACCGCACAGGAGAAGTCGAATCTAGCACGCGAAACTTCACACCGTCATTTTCGTTTTTATTGCTTGAATAAAACTTATTGAATTTTGTAACGGTCATAGGGGCTTGAGAGCTGCCACCCATTCCAATTAGATATACAGCGTTTAAGCCTGCGCGCTTGCGCTCTTTTGCAAAAGCGGCAATCTCGTTGATATCGACGGGCGGTCTAGACGCCAAATCAGACCAACCCATGTAATTTTTCGCAAATTCTAGCGAGTTTTCATCGAAGTCGTAAAGTGAGCTATCTTGCGCAAATATCCTGCTTGCGACCTTATTTTCAAGAAGATTGTTAGTTATATCCTGCATCTATATCACCATGTAAACTTATTTTATAACGCTAGATTTATGGCACTAAGGCGAAAATAGCGTTAAGCCAAAACTCAAACTTAAAAATGCGCCAGAAATTTTTGAAAATCGCGCAGAAGTGTCTGAAACGTCTGAAACCGCTATTTTTCAATGCCGAGGGCAACTTTTAGCGGGGCCACGCGCCTGCGCGACACTGGGATTTTATCTTTCACAGAATCGAGTGTTAAAAGCAACGTGCCACCAGGCACATTATCCACTTCCTTAACATATTCCAAATTCACCAAATATCCCCTGTGAACTCGGAAAAACCCATGACCTTCCAAGCGTTTTTCCAACTGAGCCAAACTCACGTTGCTAAAATATTTGCCCTTGTCTGTCTGAAGATATGCGTAATCATCGCGCGCCATGACCACGCGAATAGAATCAATATACACAAAAATTTTCTTGCCAGATTTTTCAACGGGAATCTTTTCTTCCCTCAGCGTTTTCGCGCGAAGCTCAACCTGTTTTCTTACTTTCACAATCGCATTTTTCAGCCTGTCTATCTCCACTGGCTTCACAAGATAGTCAACAGCGTTCACCTTGAAAGCATCGATAGCAAATTCACTATATGCTGTAACAAACACAATGGCAGGCGGGCTCATGAGGTTGTTCAAGGCTTCCGCTAATTGCAAACCCGAAGCCTCTGGCATATTCACATCTAAAAAAACAACGTCAGAGGGGTATTCTTTCAATTTTTCCACAGCCTCGCGCACGCTGGCTGCTTCCGCTTCCACGTCTATGTTCCCGATTTCTTCGAGTAAATATTTAAGTTCAGACCTTGCTGGCGCTTCATCATCGACAATTATCGCTTTAAGGGTGTTTGGATTTAAATTCATTAACGCTCCCATAATATAAATTCCAACAAAATGATTTCAATAAACAAATTTTTATGTTTCGCAATGTTAATTTTTGTTTACATTTTAATTATTCGCATTTCCATTATATAGCAAACTTTTGTGCTGTGTTCAAAACTATGAATGTAAAGTAAATCAACTGCCACAAAACAAAAACAGAGCCCCAAAAATGAGGCTCTGCATATGACTTTGATTGTTTATGCAACCAAAGCTTGAGATTCTATGGCGGAGAGACGGGGATTCGAACCCCGGATGCCCTTTTGGGGCATACACGATTTCCAATCGTGCTCCTTCGGCCAGCTCGGACATCTCTCCATGCTATATTTATACAACCTGTTTAACGCTAATACCAACGCAAATGTGGCATGCTGTTAGTTTGTTGTAACAGTCGTAGACCCGTCTGAATTTGTGGTGGTAGTAGTGGTTGTAGTTGAGTTATTTGTGTTGGTTGAGTTGCTGGCAGCAGTGTTTGAATTATCAGTTGTGGAACTGCCCGCTGTTTCAGTGTCTTCATCTTCAGTGTCTGTCGCATTACTATTTGTGGTGTTGTTGTTGTTTGAATATTTATTCATATCAACATCATAAG
>CAVEFW010000168.1:0-7099 GCA_963615035.1 Phocaeicola dorei | reverse complement strand
GCGGAAGCCTTCTTTTTTGTTGTGGTGCTGCTAGTTTCTGTTTTTTCTGAATCGCCTTCAGTTTTGGAAGTTTTCTTTGACCTAGTTGTCTTTGTTTTAGAGGCCGCGTCTTCCGGCGTTTTATCTTCTTTGTCTGCAACTACATCTTCTTGTGTTTCTGTTTTTTTTACCATGCGTTATACCTTTACTACGTGTGTTTATGGCGCACGCTTTGCTTTGCGCACGTCAACTAAGAAAATTCAATTCAAATATTTTTTCTTTTAATGCGAAATATTAACTTTCAAATTATGGGTGATTAAGTAAGACTTGACACAGCGTGTGTTTCTGCACTCAAAAACAAACACTATGTCGAAAAGACTTGTAAATGATAACGCATACTTAATACTATTTTCAAGTATTATTTATTTTGAAATGGCACAAAAGGGTTGGGAGTTTCATTTGGGTCTAGATTAGTGTTTGAGCGATCTGTCAAACCTTCGACGCAAAGCCAATCTGTTGCTTCGCGACTTACAAGGTGGCCTATTGCCCTTGCACTCCAAACGTTTGAGAGGGCTTCGCCCACCGTATAGGCAAAACAAGCGATAATCACCAGGAACAAATTTGAAGTTAGAAACCCAATATTGCTTGCAATGGCGTTTGAAATGACAGCCTCCGCTGATTTTGAACCTGAGTTTGAAAACGTAACATTCATCATTGAAGAAGTTGCATCTGCAAATAGTTGACCTGTGAATGCAAACAACAATATAAAGAAAATGGCAATAAATACAACAGATACGAATCCTTCGATGATGAGGGCAGGTGCAAAAGTGGAAGCAAGAGTTTTTATCGGAGTTTTCTTCAGCAACTTACACGCTCTGGCAATGCCAGTAAAGCCAGCTGAAATTTTGCCGCTCAAACCAATTTGAAAATCGAGCAATGGCGAAATTAGAGCATAGATAACTAAAGCCACTATAAAAACGATAGGACCCAAAAAGGGTATAAGGATGAGCAAGAAAAATGCAAAACAAAAAATGGCAGAATAAGCAAGGTTGCACACCCAGATTTTCGCACCTGTAACAAATGTTCCCTCTTCAAAGATTGCGCTCGGCAAGCGTCTGTTTATGCCCAAGCAAACTTCTCTGCCCCATCTGGCAGCAAAGCCATAGACCACCCAGCGCAAAATGGGCACGATGGAGCATAGTCCTAAAAGCACAGATCGGCCAACCCATCCATCAGAATTTGAGATGTCTGCCCAACCAGAACCAAAGGGCGATGATGTGTATTGTTTATCGTCGATGTTGTCGCTTTTTGGCTGGAACGCGCTTTTGGCGCCATATTGTGAATAATTGGCGAAACTTGCACCAGACTGCGGCACTTGCTGTGATTGATACGTTTGTTGTTGTTGGTTGTTAAATTGTTGCTGTTGTTGTGGATTAGTAGGCGTCTGACCTTGCTGGTTTTGTTGTTGAGCTTGTTGTTGTTGTGAATTAGTTTGTTCAGGTTGTGCGTTTTTTTGTTCAGGTTGTGCGTTTACTTGCGCATCTTCGTTTTGGGTGTTGCCTAATTTAGCACCACAACCTGTACAAAAATTTGCGTTGTTTGGATTATCTTTTCCACATGATGCACACTTCATAGTAATTTTCTCCTTATAATTCAAGACTTATGAAAAAACACTGAAACTAAAACACTGCCCCCGAAGCACCGTTTTGATTAAACACATTATACTTCATCAAAACATATCAAAGTGAATTGCGAATTTTATCCACAATCGAATCTGCGTCAAGACCAACATCGCACCTGAGCTCTTCTATGCTGCCCGCTCCCACAAAATCATCGGGAATTCCCAAAACAAGAGTGTTCACACGCAATGACCTGCGAGACAACACCTCTAACACTCCCATGCCAGCACCACCGAAAACAACACCATCTTCAAGCGTTACAACTAAGCGTGTTTTTGCTGCGCGGGCTATGGCATCTTCATCAAGCGGTTTTGCCCAGCGCATATCAACCACTTGCACACTCAGATCGCTCAACTTGCTTGAAACTTGCAAGGCAACGCTCACCATAGAACCAAACGCCAAAATTGAGATGTCAGCCCCCTCTTGTAAGACGTGCGCACGCCCCACATCTAGTGTTGGCGCGGTTTGTGCAGCCAAATTCACATGAGCAGTGCTATTAGATAAATAATTGCTAGAAGTTTCGCTATCTCCATCTGTCTTTTCACACGCTGGCAGACAATCGATGCACTCACACGCAACACCCTTTGGATATCGAATGGCAACAGGCACGCCCATGTCAAAAGCAACATTTAACCCATCTCGCAAATCACGCGCACACGAAGGCGTGAGCACGTGCATATTTGGAATGGAACGCATAAATGCGATGTCGAATACACCGTGGTGAGTGGGGCCATCTGCCCCCACAAGTCCAGCCCTATCGATGCAAAACACAACAGGCAAATTCAACAGAGCAACGTTTATTATCGTCTGGTCTATCGCTCGCTGAAAAAAAGTTGAGTAAAGACATATAACAGGTTTGCGCTTTCCGATTGCCAAGCCTGCAGCCAGACCAACAGCATGTCCTTCCGCTATGCCTGTGTCTATGAAACGACTCGGAAATTTCTCGCGAAAGCCCAAAAGACCTGTGCCCTTTGCCATGGCTGCTGTAATCGCCAAGATGCTCTCATCTTTTTTTGCAGCCGCACAGAGTGCGTCTCCCATCACTTCGGTGAATGTGAGGTTGTTTTTCGCAGTTTTTGAAGACAGTGATTTTGCGGCTTGCGTGGCTTTTGCACCCGCGCCTGCTTTTCCTGCATTTTCGCACTCGTCAGGTTTTTCGCACTTAGCCACTTTCTCAATCTTTATTGCACGCCCGCTTTCGATATCGAAAGGGCCAGTTCCATGAAAGCGTATTGGGTCTTGCATAGCTGGTTTATATCCAGCACCTTTTTTTGTTACCACGTGCACCAAGACGGGCACGTCTGCATCTATCACGCCACCTATCACTTCGCGCAAAAGAGAAATGTTGTGGCCATCTATAGGAACAGTGCAAACAATCCCCAAATTTTCATAGATCATAGAGTGCGGCAAGATGAATTGTTTCACGCTGTCTTTCCAATTTTTACCGAAACTCAGCATCCCGCGCACAAACGCACCTGAATTGTCTAGCCTTCCTTGCAACGCATCTTTGGCGCGACCATATTCACTGCTAGCACGCATCATGCCTAGATGCCTCATCAGCGCACCTACATTTTTTCCTATAGACATTTCGTTGTCGTTTAAGATGATGGTCATAGGGCACTGAGCTTGACCTATGTGATTTAAGGCTTCAAACGCCATGCCTCCTGCAATGGACGCATCGCCTATAACTGTAACAATCTTTTCACTTCCCCCACACAAATCGCGCGCTTTTGCCAGCCCTAGTGCAACAGACAACGAATCAGACGCATGACCAGAAGCGTAAACATCGTGTTCAGTTTCACTTGGCTTTGGAAAACCAGAAATTCCGCCGTGTTGCCTGAGCGTGTGAAATTGATTTAGTCTGCCTGTGAGCAATTTGTGGGCATATGCCTGATGGCCCACGTCAAACAAAAGTTTGTCGCTAGGCGAATTTATGAGGCTATGAATTGCCAAGATCAAATCGACAGCACCGAGTGATGAAGCCACATGACCGCCCGTTACAGAAGTGGTAGCCAAAATTTCTTCGCGCAACTCACGCGCCAGCACACACAGCTGTTCATCTGTTAGATTGTGAATATCATCTATAACAGAAATGCTATCGAGAAGTCGTTTATTCAACTAATTACCCCTGAAAATCACTATAGAACTTATGCATTCGGGTTTTTGCGCTCGTCTGTCTGCTCGCTGCCATCGTGTGTGTCACCATGTGTTTCATCGTGCGTCTCACCGTGCGCATCATCGTGCGTGTTGCCACGCGAATCGTCATGCGCCTCGCCGCGTGCCTCGCGAAGTGTCTCGCCGTGGGTTTCGTCGCACGCTTCATCGCGCGCGTCATCTTGCGCCTCGCCGTTCACATCTTCATCTGTGCCAACGTCTAACAAATCACACGCTTTTGCGGCAAGAGAGACAGCCTCATCATAAAAATCGAGCGCTTCATCGAGGCTTATGTTTTCATCAGTCACTTTATCTACTAAGCAATCCAGTTTTTCTTTAACTTGCGCATAACTCTCTAATTCATCGCTCATTTAGCTTTCCTTGTTGTTTTGGCTAAGTTTAATATCTTTTGCATCTGTTGAGGCAACATTTAATTTTCGTCTGCCGAATTTTCTGATTGCGCCACATCACTCGCACCATCAAATTCATCTTCAGCGCACATCTTGGCAACTTTGCCTAAGATGCCATTCACAAATCTGCCAGAATCGTCTTCCCCGCCAAATTCTTTCGCCAGATCGATGGCTTCATTTATTGCTACAGATGCAGGCACTTTGTCTACATAGAAAATTTCATATACAGCAATGCGAAGGATGCATCTATCCACTACTGGCATGCGATCTATAGCCCAATTTTCAGACGCTCTAAATATTTGCTCGTCAATTTCTTTGCTAAATTCTCCAACGCCTCTCACGATGTTTTGAGCATAGTTGGAAAATTTGTCTATCTCTGGCAACAACAGGTCATCTTCAATTATCTGAGCAGGATTTACACCGACCAGCTCAGCAGAATATAGCACTTGAAGTGCCGATTTTCTAGCAAGTGAGCGTTCGTGTCTTTTCGCCATAACTAAAAACCTCTACACCAATAAAAACATGCTTCATGAAAACACAAACTCACTATTCAAATTGAATTCCATCGATATACACATCGATGCTCGAAACATCCAAACCCAACTGCGTTGAAACAGAATCTGCAACTATGTGTCGCACTTTGTTTGCAATTTCTGGCAAAGGGTTGCCATATTCCACTTGCACATGCACGCCCAAGCGCAGTTTGTCTCCGTCAAGCGCAATGTCTGTTGAAATTTCGTCTTGAGGCGCCAACTTGCCCAACAAGCCAGAGTTGTTGCGTTGAGGAGAAACAACGCCTTCAACTTCATATGCAGCCATGACAACTATTGTGTTTATGGCCTCGCGCGACACTTTCATGTCTTCAAACTCTAGATCATTCATTACAATAAATCTCCCATTTGTGTTGGAATAAAATCGGTGGCAACATTGCCAGACTGAAATACTTCGTTTTCAATCACTCGCTTATGAAAAGGAATTGTTGTGGCAATGCCTTCTATTTCAAATTCATCTAGCGCACGTCTTGCACGCTGAATGGCCTCTGTTCTGTCTTGACCTGAAACAATCAACTTAGCAACTAGCGAATCATAATAGGGGCTGATGCGTGAGCCTTGCCTTATGTAAGATTCCACTCGCACGCCTGGGCCTGCAGGTGGGTTAAATTTAGTGATGTTTCCAGGGCACGGACGAAAACCATGGTCTGGGTCTTCGGCGTTGATGCGAAACTCTATTGCGGCTCCATTTGGCACAAAAGGCGCACGAGCGGCACAGCTCATAGGCTCACCAGATGCTATGCGCAACTGCTCTTTTATGATGTCAACACCTGTAATTTGCTCAGTTACAGGGTGTTCCACTTGCACACGCGTATTCATCTCCATGAAATAAAAACTGCCATCTTCGTCTAGCAAAAACTCAACAGTGCCTGCGTTTTTATAGTCCACCGCACGCACTGCCTTGATTGCAGCTTCTGCCATTTTGTTACGCAAGGAATCGTCGAGCGCTGGAGATGGTGCTTCTTCTAAGAGTTTTTGATGGCGACGCTGAATGGAACAGTCGCGCTCGCAAAGCGCAACTTGGTTTCCAAAATCGTCTGCCAACACCTGGATTTCCACATGGCGCGGGCGCATGACAAGCTTTTCTAGGTAAACGCCATCGTTTCCGAATGCCGCACCCGCCTCAGTGCGTGCCGCCTGATATTGACTTGCAAGATCTTCTGGGTCGTGCACTTCGCGCATGCCCTTGCCACCACCACCAGCTGTGGCTTTGATGAGCACAGGATAACCCACGCGATCGGCAAATTTTTGCGCTTCTTCCACAGTTTCGATGCAGCCATCAGAACCTGGAACCGTGGGCACACCGCACGCCATCATGGTTTCTCGCGCGCTCGATTTATCTCCCATGTTTTCTATGCATTCAGCAGCTGGTCCTATAAATTTGATGTCCTCTTCTTCGCATGCACGCGCAAAGTCGGCGTTTTCAGCCAAAAAGCCATATCCAGGATGAATGGCCTGTGCGCCTGTTTGTTTGGCTGCTTCTATTATGTTTCCTGATACGAGATAGCTTTTATTGCTTTGAGCAGGGCCTATGCACACTGCCTCATCTGCATATTGCACAGGATATGTGTCTTTGTCTTCTGTGGAATATACAGCAACACACTTTACTCCCAACTCGCGAGCTGCACGCATAACACGCAGCGCCACTTCGCCTCTGTTTGCAATTAAAATTTTATCGAACATAGTGTTTTTCTCCTGTTTTCACAAGCATGCGCGTTTCCGTGCCTACGCGCTTTAGTGCTTTCATGCCTTCGTGCTTTCGTGCTTCAGCAATTCGATGCTTCCGTGCTTTCGTGCTTTCGCGCTTTCGTGCTTCAGCAATTCGATGCTTCCGCGCCTTCACTTCCCCGCGCCACCGAGTCTCAGCGCCTCAGCACCCCAGCGCCTCCGCACTTCCGAACCTCAACGCCTCAGCACTCCCGTGCTCCTGCGAAACGCATATATACAACCCACATACAACATATATACAGCGCATATACACAACGCACGCTTAAATTTGGACAATACAATCGATCACAGATTACAATCGGCCACAGATTAGTTTTTCGTTGGCTCCACATAAAACATGACTGTGCCAAATTCAACAGGAGTTGCGTCTTCCAAGCACACCTCGCGCACTGTGCACATCTCCTCTGCTTCTATTTCGTTCATGAGTTTCATGGCTTCCACGATGCATAGAGTTTGTTTGGCGGAAACTTCATCACCCACTTTCACAAATGGTGGCTCACCTGGAGCAGGAGCGGCATAGAATGTGCCCACCATGGGAGCACAAATTGGCACCCAAGTGGCTGGTCGCTGCGAATCTGCGTTAGCATCTTGCGTGGCC
>CAVEFW010000167.1:0-3441 GCA_963615035.1 Phocaeicola dorei | reverse complement strand
CCCAAAACCCGCACTCAACAAATCTTCAGGAAATGCGAGGCGAAACTCCATGTTGTTTTTCTTAAGACCGCTCTCGTGCCATGCTCTTTGCATGCCACGCTTTGCTTCTTCGATATATGAGGGCGTCCAGTCTATGCCCACCACGCTGCCCGCATCTCCGCAAAATGCACTCAGCTTATACACGCCTTTGCCACGCCTACAACACACATCCAACACGCGCTTTCCCTTGCAATCGCTCTGAGCAATATTCATCTTGCACAGAGCGGCAAAGCCCCACTCAAACTGTTTGCCGCTGTAATAGCGCACAAGTTGCATATCTGGGTCTTCTTCGGGCTGGCCGTCTTTTTGCGAAGCATTCTGCGAAGCGTTCGCGCCCTGCGAAGAACTCGCACCTTGCGAAGCATTCTGCGAAGCACTCGCGCTCGCATGTGTTGCCGCATCGTGTGCGCTCGCGTCTGGCGCTGGCTTGCTCTTTGCGCCTGCGTTTGCATTCGTCGCAGGCTTTCCATGCGCGCCTGCGCCCGCATCTTTCGCCTCTTGCGCCCCAGACGCACCTGCCCCACCAGCAGCCCCCACAATGCCTAACACCTCATCGTCGCTCGGTGCGCTCGTTTTTCGCAAGCCTGTAAGCCCGCCTTGCGCCACATCGCGCTTGTCTGCGGGCACGGCATCTATGTTGCCAAGCATCGCCAACCTGTCGTCTAACCCCATGCGCGATGCATCCACCTGCAACTCTTTGTTATGTGCATAGTATTTATCGTTGCCATAGTGCGCGATGAATTTCGTGGTTGCACCGCGGGTCGTGAGCTCTGCCACAAACACCAAAACTTCGCGCGAGCTCATCGCTCTATCCATGAAATCGAACGCATAATCTATTTTTTCGTTCGCATTTTTCACGAGCTCATTTATCTTGTCTACCTCGCGTTGATATTCAACTTGCACAGTTCTAAACGCCATATCGCCCTTTGTGGTTTCTGCCACCGCACATGCCCCCATGATGTCGCGCAGCTTCAAGATGACCATGCGTTCTTTGCGAATGGCACTCTCAGATAAAAGCCCTGCCTCCACGCGCCTGTTCAACGTGCGCTCGCGCTCTATCACGCGCACATGAATTGAATCTTCCACGGTGCCACCACAAAGCAACTCTGGCTTTGCCTCGCGCAACACATCGCGCAGAGCAACTGCCAAATCTTCCTGGTCAAGCGTTTTTTTGCACTCGGTGCCGATGGAATCCACCAAAAGCCCCACGAGTGCCACGCGCTCGTCAAATTCAGCGTCGCGCGCTCTGTCTATTATGCTATCCGACACCTCGCCCGACAGAATTTGCGCCACTTGATAATCTGAGCGATATTTCTGGAACAGTTTGTAATAGATGCCGAACATGTCTGCGATGTCATCGTCTTGCAAAAATTGCACGATAAGCTCACGATTTATCGGCTTATCCATTTTCTCATATACGGTGATGATGCTCGCCAAATCGTCCCATCCGCGTGCGGTCACAAAACTCTTGCCACCACCAGGGCGGCTTTCCACCTTATAGAAACACTCTTGGCGCGCCTCTAAGAAAGTAGTCACCACGGGGTGAATGCCCTTTTTCTGCGCATATGCCTTCCAACAGCCATATTCGGGCACCACCTCTATCTGACGCAAGCGGTCAAGGGTTACGATGTCGAAATCGTGCACCGATCGGTTATATTCGGGCGGGTTGCCCGCACACACCACCACCCAGTCTTCGGGCACGCGATGTTTGCCGAACGTTTTGAATTGCAAGAATTGCAACATGGAAGGATAGAGCGTTTCAGACACGCAATTTATCTCGTCCAAAAACAGAATGCCGCTTTTCACTTCGCTTTTACTCATGTATTCATAGATGGAAGCAATTATCTCGCTCATCGTATATTCGCTGGCCTCATATTCGATGCCCTCGAATTCGCGATGCTCGATGCGCGGAAGCCCGAGCGCGCTTTGGCGCGTGTGGTGCGTCATAGAATAGGACACAAGACCGATGTTTAACTCATGTGCCACTTGCTCCATAATGGCAGTTTTTCCGATGCCAGGCGCACCAATTAAAAACACAGGGCGCTGATGGTGCGGGCTGATGATATACATGCCTGCTTCATCTTTTTTCAGATATGCTTCCACCGTGTCTTTTATCTGAGTTTTCGCTGCTGAAATGTTCATAGTCATCCCTTCTATTTCTGTGGGTTTCTCTCACGCACGCCTGATGGCTTTAATCTATTTATCGCATGTTCGTCCATCACAATCTTAATTGACCAAGGTGGCACAGGCGGCAACACCACATCGCCATCATTCATAAACACAAATGCACATTCATAATCGGGAGCGCGTTCGGGAAAACGCCCAAGACCATCGGTAAAATAGATGAGCCCTTTCATGTCGCGCAAGTCTCCCCGCTCACGCAGGGCTTCCACATAGTCAAACACGGGGCGAAAATCGGTGCCGCCAAAACCTCGAATGTGAAAATCTTCCATGATGCCGTCTATTTGTCGCATGCTTGTAATTTTCGTGTCCGATTGCACCTTTGAATCGCACTGAATGATATGCACGTTTATCTCACGCGCGAAATTTTCGCTTTCCTTCAAGATGTCGAACGTGTGTTCGATGAAACGCTTCACGAGTGTTGCACGCGTGGATTCCGATGTGTCAACCGCAATCACGAAATCGCGAATTTGATTGGTGTCCTTATATTCAAGCGGCTCAACAAGCGGCATGTTGCCATACGTATCAATGCCATAGGTGTAATAGATATAGTCGAATTCATCCATGTCTAACTTCATGGCTTCGTTTATCGTCATGAAACTGCGCAAAAAATCGGTGTAACTATATTTCTTTCTGTTCGCCACTTGCAAACTGCTCACCAAGTTGGACGCTTCCTCGCCCCACCCCTGCGCAAACATCTCGAGGTTCATCTCGATTTGTTTTGCAATATCTTCCCAATCCTTTTCTTCGCGCTCGCGCTCGTCTAGCGCCTGAGTTTCTAGGTCTTTGTTGTGCGCATCGCTATTGTTGTTTTTTGCGCTAGGGTTTCGATCTGCGCTTTGAGCGTTTCCCGAACCTTGATCTGCCCCGCTTGCATCTGCTTCACTTTCTTGTTCATCCCCAGAATTCTGCGCGTCAGAGCCACCTTGTGGCGCACGACCGCTCGCATCATCTTCGCCCTCAGATTGTCGCCCTTGAGCATTTTCGCTGTCGTTTTCTTGCTGTTCTGAGTTCTGCGCACCTGACATATCTTGTTGAGGGTTATCTTCTCCCGATGCTGCATCGCTTGAGGCATCATCGCCACTCGCATCAAGTGCGCCTTCATCAGGTATTTCATCACCGTTGCTGGCGTCGTCTTCATCATCTGAATCTGAATCTTCGTCTGCGTCATCATCATGCTGCGAATCATCGGCATTCGCTGGCCACGCCTCGTGAGAGTCG
>CAVEFW010000166.1:0-2607 GCA_963615035.1 Phocaeicola dorei | reverse complement strand
GGCTGCAAATATTGCAAGATGGGGGGAGTATGCACACTCTAAATAGACAATTCACAGAATATGGCGCGAGCGTAAATCCAGCAGAAAATCCAGCACACAGACAGGTGAAAACATGGCTGTAAATAAAAAAATAAAAATAGACGAAGATGTGCTTGCGCGTGAAAAAATAATCAACGAGATCGATAAGAACTTTTTCGTTGAGGCTGGAGCAGGCTCTGGGAAAACAACATCGCTAGTTGCCAGAATGGTTTCTATGGTTGAAAATGGCATAGATGTTTCAAAAATTTGTGCCATCACTTTCACAAAAGCTGCAGCGAATGAATTTTATTATCGCTTTCAGACTGAGTTGTCTAAGAGCACAAGCAAGCATTGCCAGCGTGCTCTTGAAAATATCGATATGTGCTTTATGGGCACGATAGATTCCTTTTGTGAAATGATATTGCACGAACACCCCGTGCCTGCCAAAATTAAAAGCGATTCTGGCATTGTCGACGCAGTTGTGCAGCAAAATTTTTATGCTCAGGTCTATATAAATATTTTGCAAGGTCAATTTGGGTCAGATCTCTGTGAAAGAGCAAATTTATTTAAAGCCGTTCATGGCAGCTCACATGTGGATGTTTTCTCAAAATCTATGTTCTATTTAATGGAGCATCGCAATGCAAAATTTTTGCTTCCAAAGGGTTGCGAGCAACTAAAAAAAGAAGACATCGACAATTTAACTAAACGCATGCGGGATCAGTTGATAGATGTATGCACAATTTATCAAAACCACCCAGAACTTGCCACAAATAAACCCACCAAAAAATCGACCAAAGCTCAAGAGACCCTTTCTGCAACGCTTTCCACGCTAAAAAAGAAATGGTCCGACAATTTTGCGTCCGTAGTCTATTCAATAGGCGCACTAGACGGGCTGCGCTTTAGCAAAGATATAATCGATTTTGGCCTGACAGATATATCTTTGATAGATGAATTCGGAAAAGATAATCTTCAATTTGACAAAACGCTTAGAAATGAATTCAAGAACATAAAAAACACCATCACATATAACGCTTCGATGCCTTTTTTGCTAGAAGCTCTTCCATTTGTGCAACGCGAGTGGCAAGCGTCTGGAAATCTATCTTTTTTTGACAATCTATATTATCTGCGCGAGATGCTCAGGCGTGATTCCATGACTGGCGGCGTATTGGCAGCTCATATTTACAATCGCCACAGTTATTTTTTGATAGATGAATTTCAAGACACAAACCCCATGCAAGCAGAAATTTTTTTCTATATATGTGCAACTAAATCTAAACCAAACTGGAAAGAATGCACACCGCACCCTGGCTCTTTGTTTATTGTGGGAGACCCAAAACAATCTATCTATCGTTTCAGGAATGCAGATGTGGGGCAATTTAATCGCGTGCGTGCGCTGTTTGAAAATAGTTCAGTAGGCGAGGTTATAAAACTCACAAAAAATTTTCGTTCGACTAAAAGCATGTGTGATTATTTCAACCACGAGTTTTTACGCCTCATGCCAGCGCAAACGCCCGATCAGAGCAAATTTGACGTTATAGACACAACGTGCGCCAGCACCGATAAGAGCGAGTTTACAGGTCAGTATTTCTATAAAGTTCAATCGAAGGATGGTTTGCGCACGATTGCATATGAAACAGATCCTGGCTATGTGTGCGATATAGTTGACACACTCATAGACAATGAAAAATTCCGTGTCTATAAAAAACAACCTGATGGAACGAAGAAACTACAGAGTCTCACTTATTCAGATTTCATGGTTATAACTCCGAATAAAACGAAGCTAGACTATTACATTAACGCGTTTAAGGAAAGAAAAATTCCTTTTTACGTCGAAGGGCATGTGCTATTTGAGCAATGCCCTAGCTTGCAAGCTGCAACTTATATTTATTCAGCCATAACTGATATGCAAGACAGGCTTTCAGTTTTTGCTGCCCTTCGCACGCCTGTTTTTGCGTGCAGTGATGCAGATATGTATAACTATGTTCGCGGCAAAATTCACAGCGGAAGCGATGCTGAAATTTCGACAAACAAAGAGCGCGAAATAACAGAACGTGATGCTGCGGATGCTCCAAACAAAATGCGCGAAATAACAGAACGTGATGCTGCAAACACACCAAACAAAGTGCGTAATGCGATAGAAAAACTAAATGAATACGCTCAATTTGCACGTGTTTTATCACCCGCCGCTTTGTTTTCAAAAGTGATAGACGATTTCAAATTGCTTGAATATGTTTCAGCTGAAAACTTAGAAGTGCTCTATTACACGCTCGAGCTTTTACGCGGGTGTCAAAATGATGGCAGCATTTCAACGCATGCTCAAGCGCGCCAGTTTCTAGAGGAAAAGTTGAGTGGATGCGCTCAAGAGGAGCGGTGTTTGAGCCTCGATGAAAATAAATGCGCAGTTCACCTAGCTAATTTGCACAAAGTGAAAGGCTTGCAAGCGCCTGTGGTCATTCTCACTTATGCCCAGCGTCGAGCATACAATAAAGCAGATTGCAGGATAGATTACACAGCTCAAGACGTGAAAGGTTACATCTTTAGGCAAAGCTTGAAAACTCAGATTGGCTTTAGTTTTGCCTTCGAGGCACC
>CAVEFW010000165.1:0-3212 GCA_963615035.1 Phocaeicola dorei | reverse complement strand
TATGATAGATATGCACATTTGCTCAAAATGAAAGAGATGTATTCCGATTTATAGTCTTTAAGGTGTGCGTTTGAGCTTTTTTGTGGGGTTTTTAGTCGAGGCTTCAAGTTTTTTGGCTTCAAGTTTCAAGTTTTAGCTTCAATGGAAATTGGCTCAGGCGCACACCTTACCAGTGCTGGTGTTTTTGCGAGTAATGAGTAAACCTTGCCAGTGCTAGCGCGTTTGTTTCTGCACGCAACGAGCATACCTTGCCTGAGCTGGCGCATGCGAGACTAGCACGTAATGAGCGCACCACAAAAACAGATTAAAGGAGATTAAATGGCTGCTATAGATATTATTAAAGATGTGCTGTCAGAAAACATGGATATCGACAAAGACGCGATAACGGAAGATTCCACCATGGATTCACTAGGCGTGGATTCTCTTGACATGGTGGAGTTGATTTGCAACCTAGAAGATGAAATGAATATCGATTTTGGAGAGCCCGAAGGCTTAAACACTGTGGGCGATGTTGCAAAATATGCCGAAGGGCTGGCGGGGGAATAAAGGATTAAGGTACATCAAAACCCCTATTTAAACAACTTGCTATACTTAATCCACAAACCCGAAATCACACACAATATAAATGCGACCACGAACGGAAACCAAGGCCATTCAATATATGGCAGACCTTCCACATTCATTCCAAAGAAACTGAATACGATGGTGGGCACAGCCAACAAAAGCGTGATGATTGCCAAAATGCGCATCGTTGAGTTTAGGCGGTTTGAAATCACGCTGCCGAATGTGTCCATGGTGCCATTTAACACTCGCGTGAGAATTGTGCACATCTCTATAGCTTGGCGCACCTCGATTAACACATCGTCTAAAAGATCGTGGTCGTCTTCATATAGTTTTATCACGCGACCTGTGCTTATGCGTGTTACCACCGATTCGATCGATTTTAGAGATGTGCTGAAATAAACGAGCGACTTTTCAAACCCAAGCATCTTTATTAGCTCTTCGTTTCTTAAAGTATTCCTCATCTTTTTTTCATTGTCGTTGAATTGTCGCTCGATGTTTCGCAGATAAGTGACGTATCCATGCGATATATGCAACATCATCTGCAAAAGCATTCGGGCGCGTTGGTTGGTGTTTATGCGCCTGCCTTGCGTAAATGCGTTCACCGTGCGATTTTCTCGCAGAGTTACGGTAACCATCATGTCTTCATCGGGCATGACTAACACAGATAGTGGGTGTGTGTCATATTGAGTGATAGATGAATCTTCTGCTTCGCTTTCATCTTCCACAAAAGGGCAGTCAACGATGATTATTGCCTGGTGGGAATCGTCGTCATAATCGGTGCGCGAGCGTTCATCGTCGTCTAGCGCGGCACGCACAAACTCTGGCTCTATGCCAAGCTCTGTCATGAGCCATCTTTTTTCTTCCGGAGCAGGTGCAACCACGTTCACCCAACACCCAGGCTCTGGCGCATCTAGTCTATGTGTGCCCTCTGGTGTTGTCTTTAAATATTCAATCATGGTTTCACCTCCTAATTTTTTGGTTTGTGAATGCGTGAGCTGCGCATATGAACTGCTTGCGCGCACTTCGTATATATTCACACTGCATATGTGTGCACTACGTGTGCACTACGTGGGCGCACTTCGTATATATTCACACTGCATATACGCGAACTGCGAATGCGCACTGTGTATGCGAACAACTTGTGCGCGCCACCCCTTATTCTATGCTATAAGTTTTCCTTTATGGCGCAAAGCAATTCATCGAATGTTTCACACGTGGGAATTTCAGGGTGTTCCAATTTAATTTCTGGCGTTGTGCGAAACAAAAAGCCAGCCTTGCTTGCCTTGATCATTCCGATGTCATTTAAACTATCTCCTGCACAAATTGTTTCATATCCGCAACTTTGCAATGCACGCACTGTGGTCAGTTTACTTGGCACGCAACGCATCTTATAATCTGTTATAGAGCCCTCGCTATCTATCACAAGCGTATTACAAAAAAGCGTTGGCCAGTTTAATTTCTCAATCAAAGGTTTTGCGAATTGCTCGAATGTGTCTGACAAAATGATCACTTGAGCTAAGGTGCGCAACTCGTCTAAAAATTCGCGTGCACCATCAATGGGTTGCATGGTGGCAATCACATCTTGTACATCTTGGATTTTCATGTTGTGCTTGTGCAATATATCCAAGCGCGTGCGCATTAGCACGTCATAGTCGGGCTCATCGCGTGTTGTTCGCTCAAGGCCTGCAATCTTTGTTGCGTCTGCAAATGCAAGCCACATCTCTGGCACCAACACACCTTCCATATCTAAACAAACTATATTCATTTAACCTCCAATTTTGATTTTACGTGAGAAATATCAACAGTCATTCGCGTAAAAAAGCTTTGAGCTTTCTTGTTTTATCCTTTCGGTTTACTGCATTTTTTCGGTTTACAGCGTGGTGTAATATAGCACTCTTTTTTGAGTGCTGCGTTGTCTATATCATTTCTGGATTTGCCCAAGAGCGCGTTTTGCGTTTTGCACGCTGGGAAGTTTGTTTCCATGATCTATCACAAATTGAAGTGCTTGTTTTTGCTTTTCAACACACCCAGCACTTGCATATAGACCTGCCGCTGCTTCCGCGTTCAAAACTCGCATGCGCTTTGTGGCAGATGTGTCTTGCCACACCTCTTCAAACTTTTTCAACATCTCTTGCGGGTTGCCGCGCTGAAGAGTTTCTAGATAAGGAATTTCAAATTGCAGATATCGCAATTTTTCTTTCGCGTCGCCAGATGTGTCGATCTCTAAAATGTCTTTAGCTTGCGTTGCAGCCTTGTAAGCCGCATCAATTCCATACAAGCGAAGAGTTAGCGGCTCTGTATACATAATGATGCTTGCGCGTTCTATGCTAGATATATCTTCTGGAATGCATTCAATCAACGCTTGTTGCATCATGGCTGCATCGTGTTCGCCATGTTCCACATCGCAATCAAGACACGCCAGCGCAAAAGGAGCCAGATACCAAGCACACAACTCACTAGTTCCATTTATCTTCACATCTTCCCAGATGCTTCTTCCCACCTTGGCTCCCGCATTAACGAACGCATCGGGGTCGCATTGCTGGTTATAAAGTGCTAAGGCCTCATCGCATTTTTTGTCGGCCAGGCGCGAACATATAACACCAGATGCGTATAGAAGAACTAGCATAGACACCAGATATGCCGCACCG
>CAVEFW010000164.1:0-2404 GCA_963615035.1 Phocaeicola dorei | reverse complement strand
GGCGCAAAAGCGCAAAGTTCAGCAAGGCGACAAATTGTCTGGTCGCCACGGCAACAAAGGTGTTATCTCTCGTGTGTTGCCTGTGGAAGATATGCCTTACCTATCAGATGGCACTCCTATCGATGTGATATTGAACCCCTTGGGCGTGCCTTCTCGTATGAACGTGGGACAGTTGCTTGAAAATCACTTGGGCTGGGCTGCGAAGTGGGGTTGGTCGGAAGACGAAAACGCCACAGAGCCTGTGGCTGGACCATTCCATGTGGCCACGCCTGTGTTCGACGGTGCGACAGAGCGCGAAATTTCTGAGTGCATAGAAGCTGCAAATCGCAACTTGATTAACTTAAACCACGCAAAATATGGCGATGCTGCACGCGATGAAATGGTGCCGCAACTATCCAGTGAGGGTAAAACGTGGCTTTTCGATGGCAGAACAGGCGAGCGTTTCCGTGAGCCCATCACCGTGGGTGCCACATATATTTTGAAGTTAGGTCACATGGTCGACGACAAGATTCACGCAAGGTCTACAGGCCCTTATTCGCTGATTACACAGCAGCCACTCGGTGGTAAAGCGCAGTTCGGCGGACAGCGTTTCGGAGAGATGGAGGTTTGGGCGCTATATTCATATGGCGCGTCGAACGTGTTGCAAGAAATTTTAACGGTTAAATCAGACGATACGTCTGGTCGTGTGAAGAGTTATGAGGCTATTGTGAAAGGCGAAAACATTCCACCTGCAGAGGTGCCGGAGAGTTTCAAGGTGTTGTTGAAAGAAATGAGGTCGCTAGGCTTAAACGTCGAGCTTGTTTCTCACGCACGCCCCGAAGACATCAAGCGAGAAGACGAAGACGAAGATGACAGCCTGTTGGATATGTCGGATATTACAACGAAAAGTGAAAGCACAGATGCAACAGATGAAAACGCAACCGATGCAGATGTGTTGGAAGACATAGCTCAAGAGCTATCTGATTTGTTGGGAAGCGCAGACGAAGATGCTGGCGCGGGCGACGGCGCAAGTGCAGATGTTGATGCGGGCGACGCCGCGAGTGAAGACGCTGGCGCGGGCGACGCTGCGGGCAAACAGCCAAGTGCAGATGGCGCAGGCGCAGGCAGCACCACAGAAGACAGCACCACGGACGCAGACAACGCAGATGAAACCACAGAAGATGAGGAGGCATAGAGAAGATGATTGCTGAATATGATGTAACCAATTTTGATGCAATGAAAATATCTCTGGCGAGTGCCGACGACATTCGTTCTTGGTCTCACGGAGAAGTAAAGAAACCTGAAACTATCAACTATCGCACGCTGAAGCCTGAAAAAGACGGCTTGTATTGCGAAAAGATATTTGGCCCCACCAAAGACTGGGAATGTTCATGTGGTAAATATAAGCGCATTCGCTTCAAAAATGTGAAGTGCGAGCGTTGCGGTGTTGAAGTTACGCGTGCACGCGTGCGTCGCGAGCGCATGGGTCACATCGAACTTGCAGCTCCTGTAAGCCACATCTGGTATTTCAAAGGCTCTCCTTCGCGTTTGGGATATCTGCTAGACATCTCTCCTAAAGATTTGGAGAAAGTGCTTTATTTTGCAAGTTCTATCATCACATATGTGGATGTTGAAGCTCGCGAGGAAGACGAAGAGGTGTTGCGCGAGGAACTAGAGGCAGACTTAGAGGAGCTAGACGCCGAGCGCGATCGTTTGATTGAAGATGTCAGGCGCATGTCGGCAGATTATGTGCCCGAAGAAGATGAAATCGTAGATGAATACGACGAAGATGAAGTTTTAACGCCTGAAGAGGTTGAAGAAGAAATCTTTGATTTGCGCGAAGAATTTGAGGAGCGCAAACAACAACGTGAACAAGCGTTTAAATTGTTTATGAAGATTGAGGCTCGCCAGTTGGTGTTAGACGAATCGCTTTATCGCGTTATGCGCTCAAACTATCGCGATTATTTCAGAGGCGGCATGGGTGCCGAGGCTGTGCGCGATCTTTTGGCTGCAATAGACCTTGAAAAAACAGCAGATGAATTAAACGAAGTTATCGCTACAGGCAAAGGTCAAAAACGCGTTAAGGCCATAAAGCGCTTGAAAGTGGTAGACGCGTTTTTGAAGAGCGACAACAAACCTACCGATATGATCTTAGATGTCATTCCTGTCATTCCGCCAGATTTGCGCCCGATGGTGCAACTCGATGGTGGCAGGTTTGCAACATCTGATCTGAATGATTTATACAGACGCGTTATCAACAGAAACAACCGTTTGAAAAGGCTGCTCGACCTAGATGCGCCTGAGATCATCGTGAACAACGAAAAACGCATGTTGCAAGAGGCAGTTGACAGCTTGTTTGACAATGGCAGGCGCGGTCGCGCCGTTACAGGCCCAGGTGGCAGACAGCTAAAGAGCCTCTCTGACA
>CAVEFW010000163.1:0-2387 GCA_963615035.1 Phocaeicola dorei | reverse complement strand
TAAGTCTTTTCTTGAAAGACCTAGGGCTGCAGATAGCTCGCGCTGCGTTTCTTCGCCTTTCTTTGTTTTTGCAAGCGTGCTTAATAGGGCGCCCACGCCTCGCTTATAACTGCGAGGCCCTTTTTCATGAAAGTAAAGTTGAACCAGTTTATTTGCTTTCTTCATCTTGCTCAATGCTTTAAGTTCTTTGTTGATTTCCTTGCTTATTTCTTTGCTCATTTCATCTCCTTTTCTCTGTGTTGTTTTAATTTTGTTATGGGCAAATCTTCGACACTTACACATATAAAAATAGTGCCTGCAAATAATGCCTGCTTGGCATAATAAATGCTAAAAAATGAATTGTCAATAATTCATGAATAAATATAATATATATTAAAACGCAATGTAGACAATGAAAATATATTATTCATAATATAAAATTGAATAATAATCTCACACTTTTCAATTATTTTTTTAACTATCTTTATTCACCTATTCTAGCCAAGCACCCAAACCTATTCTAAACAAGCCCCATTTTTATTAACTACCCATTTTTATTAACTTTTTTCATCAGCTATCGTTTTTTTGCAAAAGCGAAACACACTCCACATGATATGTTTGAGGAAACATATCTATTGGAAGCACTGCCTTTAGGGAATATCCGCTTGTCTCTAGTCTTGATACGTCGCGTGCAAGCGTTGCTGGGTTGCAACTCACATACACAATTTTTTGCGGGCCAGCATCTGCTATGCTCGCAGACATAGACCTATCAAGCCCCGCGCGCGGCGGATCCACCACCAAAGCATCAATATTTTTTAGAGCCTTTATCTCTCGCGCAGCATCTCCTCCCAAAACATCGATGTATGTTTGAGCGTTGTCAGCGTTGCGCCTCAAGTCGCGCACACTAGAAGACGCAGATTCAACCGCCACAACATCTGCACCATGCGTGGCAAGAGGAACAGAAAACGTGCCCACACCCGAATAAAGGTCTGCAACTTTAAGCCCCAACAAACTGGGGGCGTCTTCGCGTTTCTTGTGTTTCTTGTTGTTGTTGTTTTTCTCACTGGGCGAGCACGAACAATCTTCACGCCACCTATCCAAAAACTCTTGCAGCTCAACATCGTCTTTCGCCGACAAAAAACCCATCACGGCTCTCACCATGTTTTCGGCTTGAAGCGTATTCACTTGAAAAAACGAAGGAGCACTCACCAAAAAACTCTGTGCACAAAGCTCCTCACGCCAAAAACCTTCGCCCGACAAAACCTCAACACCTTTTATCTTGCGCGCTCGCCCAGGTTTTGCCATAACTCTCACAATGCTTGTGGGGTGCATGGCATCTTCTATCACACGCGCCACCTTCAAGCGAGGGATTGCGCCCGGGTCAGTCCAGATTGCAACTTGCAAACTATTTGTGCGCCCGCTTGCACGCACGCCAACCCTGAAGATGTTAAAGTCGCTGCTGCCTTGAACAAAACGCAGGGCACCTCTTAGCGCACACGCTGCGTTCTGCATTTTGCTGTGTGCGATGCTGCATGTTTTGGGACAAACTACGCTGCACGTTTGAGCGGGTATTTCGCTAGTGTCTAAATTGTTAATGCCAAGGTCGTTAATGCTTGAGTCGTTAATGTCTGGGTTGTTAATATCTAAGTTGTTAGAATCAAGGTTGTTAGAGTCTAAGACCGATGTTTTCTGCCCCGATTTCAACTTCACCGAACTCGATTTTCTGTAGCCCGTGTTGCCCGAACTATCTACTGTTTTTACATCAGCACAACTAAACCCCAGTTGAAACTTCCCCACATCGTCTATGTGCGCATTCATCTCGATCTTGTTTCGATAGCCCCACGTGCGCTTACTTGGAAGTGTGGGCAAAACAAGTTTTTCTGCGCGCTCAAGTGGCATCTTTGCTATGTGCGCAAGTGAGCTGACCACATTGTTGTGTTTTTCTATTAACTGCATATCATATGAAATTTGTGCCCAAGAACACCCCCCACACTCACAAGGCGCGAAATCGCACTCAGGTTTTACGCGAAAAGCTGATTTTGCCAAAACTTTTTCTACTCTCGCACGCGCAAACGAGTGTTTGTCTTGCATGATTTCCACACTGCATTCATCTCTAGGCACCGCACCTGAAACAAACACAACTTTTCCGTCTTTTGTGTGAGCGATGGCATCCCTGCCATATGACATTCGCTCGATTTTGACGGTTTCTAAATCCATTTTTTCATTACACCTGTTAGTCTATTTGTTTTTCACTTATAATCACATTCGCGCACAAGAAATCTTTTACCTTTGTAGAACATACACATATGCCCTCGTGGCTCAGTGGATAGAGCGTCTGCCTCCGGAGCAGAATATCGCAGGTTCAAATCCTGTCGAGGGCACCACCTTGAACTTAAACCACCTTGCAC
>CAVEFW010000162.1:0-14820 GCA_963615035.1 Phocaeicola dorei | reverse complement strand
GATTTAATGAGCACATACATAAACACATGGGTAAATCCAGATGTTGAAAACGTGTTCAGCGGCGGAGCTGCGTTGTCTGCTGCATGTTTTGACACTATTCCTGTGCTAGGGCCGCTCGTTTTAGTGGTGGGCATGGCGTGTTTTAGTTACACCACCATCTTAGGCTGGAGCGCATATGGCAACCGTGTAATCACATATCTCTTCGGCAAAAAAGGGCTATATCCCTATTACGCCATTTTCTTGCTCTTTGTTTTCTGGGGGTGCATCGGTGGCGGAGATCTGGTGTGGAATATATCTGACATCTCCAACGCACTCATGGCTGTGCCAAACTGCATTGCGGTCATTGGCCTGTCTGCCGTGATTGCGCACGAAACAAAACATTACGTCTATGATGACAACCTAGAGGAAGTCTGCGAAGACGATATTCCCACAGTCAACACTAAATAGCTTTATTCTTTTGGTCTCTAAGTGATTTTGTGATAAATTTTGCAAAACTGCGCAAACTCGAAGCGAAATAAATTTACACAAAAAAGAGGCGAAAAGTTTCATGATAGATGAAATAAGCGTTGAAAATTTGGCACTCATAAAACAAGCCACGTTTATGCCGAGCGCGGGTTTGACTGTGCTTACAGGAGAAACTGGAGCTGGGAAAACAGCACTGGTAAGTGCTGTGGAGCTTTTGTGCGGCGCGCGTGCAAGCAAAGACAGTGTGCGCGAAGGGCAAAATTCTCTGCGAGTGGAAGGGCGACTGGTTTTTCGTGTGCGCCCCACAGGTTTCGGTTCAGCGAAAGCGGGCACTGCAGACACTGTGGATTCTGCCGGCGCCGCGGACGCTGTGGGCGCAGCACAATTTGCAGACACTGCGGACGCTGTGGGCGCAGCAGAACTTGCAGACGTCGCGGGCACTGCAGACACCGCAGGCACTTGCGAAAAAAGTGCTAGCGAAAAAGGTGCTGATAGCGCACCGAGCGACAACACGCTGGGCGACTTGGAAGATGAAATCATCATCTCTAGAAGTGTTGATGCGCAAGGCAGATCGCGTGCGAAGATAAACGGACACATGGCAGCCATAAAAGAGCTGGCTGCTTGTGTGCCATCGCACATTGATCTGTGTGGGCAACACGAACACCAAGCTTTATTAGACGTTGCAAATCACGCAAAAATCTTAGATGCGTGGATAGGTGAGCGTGCGAGTGCGGCTCTGAATGAATATAGACAAGCATTCATCGAAAGAGAAGAAGCGGCACGTGAGCTTGAATGTGTGCGCGATGCGGCAAGCGCAAGCGGTGCCAAATTAGATGAGGCTCGCTTTGTTGTTCGCTGTATAGACGAAGTGTCTCCCAAACAAGGCGAGTTGGAAGAGCTTCAAGATTCACTATCGCGGGCAGAACATGCAGAGAGCTTGGCCAGATCTTCGCACGGCGCGTATGCGTCACTCACAGGCGGCACTGGAGCTGGAGGCGGCGCTGGCGGCAGCATTGGAACAGGCAGTGGCTCATATGGCGGCGATGAAATGAGCTTTAGCACAAATGAACAAGGTGCCATAGATTTGCTGAACCAGGCGGCAGATTATCTGGAAGATGCAAGCCAATATGATGAGGTTTTGCACTCACACGCTCAGACAATTCGCGAAACCACATATGTTTTGGAAGATGTTTCGCGTGATGTTCGCGCATACCGCGACGCGATAGACTTTAGTGCAGATGTGTTGGCGCAACAACAAGAGCGCATGAGTGCGCTCACAAACATCACTCGGCAGTTTGGCCCACGCATGGAAGATGTGTTTTTGGCGCGCGAAGAGGCAAACAAACTGATATCTGCAGTGGATAATTCCGCAGCCCTTTTGCAAGAGGCGAGCGAGAAACTCAACGCCGCAGAAGACAAGTTGTGTAAATGTGCAGAAGCTCTTTTGCATGTAAGACAAGACTCCGCGCCAAAATTTGCGAAGTTGGTGAGCGATCAGATGGCTCGTTTGCATATGGGTACCGCAGCACTTGAGTGCAAAGTGGCATCTCTCAAACGCGATGAATGGACAATTTCTGGGCCTGCAAGCGTTGAATTTTGCTTTGCGCCTGGTGCGGGCATGAACGCGCGACCACTTGTGCGCATTGCCTCTGGCGGAGAGCTTTCGCGTGTTTTGCTGGCGATAAAAGTGGTCATGGGCTCCACAGACAATGTGGATACCCTCATTTTTGACGAGGTGGATGCGGGGTGCGGAGGCAAAACCGCGCTTGCGCTGGCAGAAGTGCTTTGCGATCTGGCGCGCACACATCAAGTGATAGTGATAACACATCTAGCCCAGGTGGCGGTGTGTGCTAACACTCATTATGTGGTTTCAAAAACTGAGACCAACACTCCAGAAACTAAGATTGAGAAGGTGTCGGGCGAAGATCGCACGCGTGAAATTGCTCGCATGCTTTCGGGGTCTGTGAGCAACGCAAGTTTGGCGCACGCAAAAGAAATGCTTGCAGAGCACGCGTCGCCAAAAAGTGATTAGTTTGTTCTGCTTGCGTTCTTGAGTTCGCATTCTTGATATAGTGCATATCAACGCACTGCACACCAATGAAGTGCACACCAGAAGGAGGTATTTATGACAAATGAAAAAAGCACTCAATCCAATAAAACCAGCGAAAGCAAGGTAGTCTATCGTGATTTTTGCGACGATGATATTCGCGATGTCTCTTTGTTGTTGGCTAGCATCTGGAATTCGCGTGAGAGCGGTGAGTGCGCCCTGTTTTCAGGAATGACAGACTTGGCGCATTTTGCGGGTCGCACAACTTATATGCGCGTGGCGCTGTTAGACGGACAAGTTGTTGGCTTGGCTGGCGTGCGAGTGGGAAGTGCCAGTGAAAAACATGTTGCAAAGTGGAATAAAGTTTTAGAAGATGCTTTTTTATCGTTGCAAGAGATCGACCCAGCTAAGGCGCAAGAATTAAGGGACTACTACGATTTTGAAAATCGCACTTTGCCGCAGATGATAAGTGATGGCAAAGTGGACGCAAACTATGAGCTCACGATATTTGTTGTTTCTGAAAAAACTCGCGGTCATGGAGTGGGGAGCAAGCTTTTGGCTCAGGTGACAGACAATCTAAAAAGTGCAGGTGCAACATCATTTTATCTATACACCGACACAAATTGCACTTGGCAATATTATGAAAATCGTGGGATGCGCCGCGCCTCGTCGTATAAAACGAGCGCAGAGGAACGTCAAAAGTTCGAGGTAGACGAACTCTACATTTATTCGTCTAAGATTTTTTGAAATCCAGCGAATATAAACGAGAGTAAAAAACAAGAAAAAACAAGTTATAGAGAGGTTAGAGATGGATTTAAAAAAAATTGAGGAAGGCGTTCGCCTTATTTTGCAAGGCATAGGGGAAGACCCCAATCGCGAAGGGCTGCTAGAAACTCCTGCGCGAGTGGCTCGCATGTATGAGGAAGTTTTTGCGGGGATGAGCGAAGATCCGCGCGTGCATTTTGAAACAAAGTTTGACGAAGACCATCAAGAGATGGTTATCGTGCGCGATATTCCCTTTTATTCCATGTGTGAACATCACTTGGTGCCATTTTTTGGATATGCTCACGTGGCTTATATTCCTGCGGAAAATGGTCAGATTTGCGGGCTTTCAAAGCTTGCGCGCCTGGTGGATGCATATGCCAAGCGCCCGCAAGTTCAAGAGCGGCTCACAAGTCAGGTGGCCGACACATTGGTGCAAGAGATGAACCCGCAAGGCGTTATGGTGGTGTTGGAGGCAGAGCATATGTGCATGAGCATGCGCGGCGTAAAAAAGCCTGGGTCTAAAACCACCACGAGTGCTGTGCGAGGTGTATTCGACACATCCCACAGCACAAGAAGCGAGGCACTATCGCTCATCTTTAAGAAATAGACACGCAAAGAAATAGACACGCAAAAAGCAGGCGGAGGTCACAGCAAGAAAACAAACAAGAGAAATTTTTCAGAAGCCAAAATAAATCCAAAATATGGAAGTCAAAATACATAAGCCGAAATAAAACCAAAATATATAAGCTAAATTTTTTCTGGAAATTTTGACACTGTCCCAAAAATGACACACCTACATCTGCGCTATTTAGCATAATCCCTAAATCACGTGAAAGCATCACATGTCAGAGTTGCAACGCACGGCAGCATCGCATCACACGGCGGCGTTGCAACGCACGCCAGCACTGCATCACACGGCGGCGTCGCACGTCGGCATCACACGGCAGTGTCGCATCGCACGACCGCACCGCACGCTGGCACGGCATCGCACGACCGCACCGCACGCTGGCATTGCATCAAACGACAGCACCGCACCACACGCCAGCAAAAAAGATGCCCTTTCGATATTCACGTGTTTTAGATTGTGAAAATAGCGATGTAGGAAGTGATTAAGATGGCAGTTAAATTTTGCTTATTTGTGTTGTTTGCAACTTTTGTAATGTGCTTTTTGGCATTTGTGCAAAAAAAACTATCCAACACTTTTCAAATTCGCGCGTGTTGGCTTGTTGGGTCTGCCACATTCAGTTTAGGCATGTTCGCATATGGAAACTTAATAGTTATAATGACTGCCTTAATCATTCCTATGTTCTTTGAATTGTTGCATCCAACTAGATGATGGTATACTTGCAACTATTAATTATCACCCAAAAGGTGTGAAAGGAGATTTTAAACTTGATTTATTCAACGGAGATTGAAAATATGTGCCCTGTTGCCAAGGGCGCATATCACGGTCCTGCCCCCATTCCGCAAGAGGGTGCGTGGACTCGCGCCAAAGAAATTGGCGACATCAGTGGCTTTACGCATGGCGTTGGTTGGTGTGCGCCTCAGCAGGGGTGTTGCAAGCTCACCTTAAACGTGAAAGATGGCATCATCGAAGAGGCGTTGGTTGAAACCATTGGGTGTTCAGGCATGACTCATTCTGCTGCCATGGCATCTGAAATTTTGCCAGGCAAAACCATTCTGGAAGCACTTAACACAGATCTAGTTTGCGATGCAATAAACACTGCTATGCGCGAGCTGTTTTTGCAAATTGTTTATGGTCGCACGCAAAGCGCGTTTTCCGAAGGCGGGCTTTGTGTGGGTGCCGCGCTGGATGACTTAGGCAAAGGGCACAGAAGCATGGTGGGCACCATGTATGGCACAAAGTTAAAGGGTTGCCGCTATTTAGAGATGACAGAAGGATATGTAACACACGTGGCACTAGATGAAAACAACGAAGTCATAGGCTATGAATACGTAAATTTTGGCAAAATGATGGATGCCATCAAAGCAGGAGTTGATGCAAACGAGGCACTAAAAGATGCTTCTGGCACATATGGTCGCTTTGATGAGGCAAGCAAAGTTATCGATCCGAGGAAGGAGTAAACATGGCACAATTTGAAAACTTCGAAGATCGCATCGATAATATCAACGCCGTTCTGGAAAAAGAGGGCATCGATGGCCTGGGAGAAATCGATGCTTCAGGCTGTGCGTGCGACTCCAACCCAAATTCTGCAGCGCAAATTTGTGCGGCTGCGGGCATGGAAAAATTGCCTTACACGATAGCAAAAGAGATCCAGCCAATCTGTTTTGAAGATGCGGCTTGGGCATATGTGGCAGGCGCAGCCATCGCCATAAAGTCTGGCGCGAAAAATGCAAGCGAATGTGCAGAAAAAATCGGCGTTGGCTTGCAAGCTTTCACGCGCCCTGGCTCTGTGGCTGCAAACAGGCGTGTGGGGCGCGGTCATGGCAATTTGGGCGCCATGTTGCTTCGCGAAGAGACACAGTGTTTCTGCTTTTTGGCAGGTCATGAAAGTTTTGCTGCGGCAGAAGGCGCCATAGGCATCGTGAGAAACGCAAACAAAGCTAGAAAGCAACCTTTGCGCGTGGTGTTAAATGGCCTAGGTAAAGATGCAGCACAGATAATCAGCAGAATAAATGGTTTTACATATGTTCAAACGCGCTTTGACTATGCAACGGGCGAACTAGAAATAGTAAACGAGCGTGCTTATTCTTCGGGCGATCGCGCTAACGTTAGATGTTTTGGCGCAGACGATGTGCGCGAAGGCGTGGCTGTGATGCACCATGAAGGCGTGGATGTTTCCATCACAGGCAATTCAACTAACCCCACGCGCTTTCAACATCCTGTGGCTGGCACATATAAAAAAGAATGCACAGAAGCCGGGCGTAAATATTTCAGCGTGGCTTCGGGCGGTGGAACAGGCAGAACGCTTCACCCAGACAACATGGCGGCAGGGCCTGCAAGTTATGGCATGACAGACACACTTGGTCGCATGCACTCAGACGCACAATTCGCAGGGTCTTCTTCTGTGCCAGCGCACGTTGAGATGATGGGTTTCATCGGCATGGGCAACAACCCCATGGTGGGTGCTACAATAGCTGTGGCAGTGGCCACATATATGGCTCTTAGAGGTTAGTTTCAAGATTAAAAGTGATAATTAAACAATCGTTTCTATATGGTTGATGGCGCACAGACGCTATAAACAAAAGGAGGAAATCATGAATATTCGCATTACAGGACGTCAGGTGAACGTGTCCGACAGGCTTACAAACTATGTGAATGACAAAATTGGCGGATCTTTGAAGGTTATGAATATAGAACCGCTGGAGGTAGATGTTGTTTTGCGTGTGGAGAAAAACCCAAGCATCGCGCGTCCTGCGGTCTGCGAGGTGACCATGCGCACAAATGGCACGGTGATTCGCGTGGAAGAACACGAAGAAGATTTGCATGCTGCCATAGATGTGGCTGCTGCAAAAGTGAACAGACAGCTTCGCAAATTCAAGACACGCATAATTGATAAACGCGTGCAAGAAAACCAAGAGGTTGCAGCTCGTGTGCGTGCCGATCGTGAAAACGAAGAGCTAGACCTAGACGCCTTGATGGAAGAGCTAAGCGCAGAAGATGATGAAGTGTTGCGCGTAAAGGAAACAGAATTTTTGCCGATGACAGAAGAAGAGGCGCTGGTGCAGATAGATCTTTTGGGTCATGATTTCTTTGTGTATACAGATCGCGACACAAACGTGGTAAGCGTTTTATATAGGCGCAAAAATGGCGGATATGGGTTGCTGAAACAAGCTAACTAGATATGGGACGGGCGAGGTGGAGCTTCGCCCATATATAGGTTGGTCATGATATAGGTTGACCGAGACATAGGCTGACCGAGACATTGACTGATTTAGGTGCAGGTTGACTTAGATGTAGGTCGGCCAAGATATAGACTGACCAAAATATAGGTTGGCACTTTTGCACTTCAATTTACAAATCAATTAAATAACGCAAGATAATTTAGGGAAACTGGAGATTAGATGTTGAACACACAGCTCACTTTGAACAACGAATTTACAAACACATATTGCATGCATTCGCACACATGTGGTCAACTGCGTGCAGAAGATGTGGAAAAGGAAGTAAAACTTACAGGCTGGGCTTGGCACAATCGCGACCACGGCGGGCTTATATTTTGTGATTTGCGTGATCGCGCGGGTTACACTCAGGTGGTGTTCGACCCCGATTGTGTGAGCAAACAAGAATTTGCGATTGCAGAACATCTAAGCCGTGAAGATGTGGTGTTGGTTGAAGGTAAAGTGCGTGCGCGTGGCGAGGGCATGGTGAACCCAAACATGGAAACAGGTGAGATTGAGGTGTTGGCCACGCGTTTGGTGATGTTAAACAAAAGCGAAACGCCACCTTTTAGCATCGAAGATGGCATAGAGACAGATGAAACCACGCGCATGAAATATCGTTTCTTAGACTTGCGACGCCCCGAGATGCTTGAGTGCATAAAACTGCGCCATAAGGTGGCGCAAGCCTTGCGCGAATCGTTGAATAAGCGTGATTTTTTGGAGATCGAAACTCCAATCTTGGCGAATAGCACACCAGAAGGCGCGCGTGATTTTATTGTGCCCAGTCGTTTGAACGCTGGCAAGTTCTATGCGCTTCCGCAAAGCCCTCAACAGTTCAAGCAGATGTTGATGGTGGGCGGCGTTGAGCGTTACTATCAGGTGGCGAAGTGCTTTCGCGATGAAGATTTGCGTGCCGACAGACAACCCGAGTTCACCCAGATAGACATCGAGATGAGTTTTGTTGAGGAATACGATGTGGTGGACATGATGGAAGATGTCATGTCTGAGCTTTTAGAAGCCGTGGGCGTGCAACACGAATTCCCTTTGCAGCGCATGGAATATTCGGAGGCTATGCGTCGTTTTGGGTGCGATAGACCCGATGTGCGCTTTGGCATGGAGCTTATAGACTTAACAGACATCGTGCGCGGGTGCGGCTTTGGCGTGTTTTCTAAGGCTGTGGAAGCTGGCGGCATCGTGAAGTGCATCAACTGTCGCGGTGCCGGAAATTGGAGCCGCGGAGACGTTGAAAAGATGGCGGAAGTTGCTGCGGAAAATGGTGCAAAGGGCATGGCGTGGATTGCTTTTGGTGCAGAAGATGCAGACCTGAAAGGCAAAAGCCCTATAATCAAATTCTTTGAGCCAGAGGTGTATGAGCGCATAAAAGTTGCAACACAGGCGCAGCCTGGAGACCTTTTGTTATTCGCAGCCGATAAACCAGATGTGGTGGCAGCGGTGCTTTCTGCTCTGCGTCTTGCCATGGCAGACAAATTGGGCATCGAGCGCAAAGGTCATGCGCTTTTGTGGGTCGTGAATTTCCCTATGTTTAGATATGATGAAGACGAAAAGAAATATGCGGCAGAGCACCACCCTTTCACTCATGTTCTAGATGAAGATATAGAAAAGATAGAGAGTGCGCCGCTGGAGTGTGGAAGTTATAGCTATGACTTGGTTATGGATGGCACAGAGTTGGGCGGTGGTTCTATTCGTATTCACGACCCCGAAGAGCAAAAGCGGGTGCTTCGCACGTGCGGTGTGTCAGATGAAGACATAGACGTGAAATTTGGCCACTTGATTCATGCGCTAGAGCTTGGTTGTCCGCCTCATGGTGGCATTGCCCTGGGGCTTGACAGGTTGGTCATGTTGTTGGCCAAAAAAGATAGCATCCGCGATGTGATTGCGTTTCCGAAGACATCTTCTGCGGCTTGCCCTATGACTGGTGCGCCAAACGAAGTTACTGGCAGACAGCTAAAAGATGTGAATTTGAGGCTTCTTTAGTCGAGGTTGGCTTGGCTGCGGTTCAAGATTAAAGGATTTATAAATTTCAGAAGGGCGTGCGATGTCGATAAAAAAACCAACTGGCACAAACGATTTTTTGCCAAAGAGCGAGCAAGTCTGGCTTAACTTTCAATCTCGCGCCCGCCACGTGTTTGGGCTTTATGGATATAAGAGCATAGAGACTCCCATAATCGAACAGACAGAGCTTTTTGTGCGCGGCATAGGCGAAGCCACAGATGTGGTGAGCAAAGAAATGTTTGCGGCGCTGTCGGGCGAAAACCTTAAAACTATCGCGTCTGGCGGCACAGTCAAAAATAAAAGCAAGCTTACGCTTCGCCCAGAGGGCACGGCTGGTGTTGTGCGTGCCGTTCTGGAAAATGGAATGGTGCAACAAGGTGCGGCTCCTGTGAAACTTATGTATGCTGGTCCGATGTTTCGCGCGGAACGCCCTCAACAGGGAAGATATAGGCAATTTCACCAAGTTGGCATCGAGTGTTTGGGGGCTAATTCCCCCACGATAGACGCAGAAGCCATAATAATGCTCATGCAATTTTACGCTGAAATTGGCATAAATTTGAGCGATGTTGTGTTGCTAATAAATTCTATGGGCTGTGAAAATTGTCGCCCCGCATATCGCGACGCGGTTGCAAAATTTATTTTTGAACATGCAGAGAGCATGTGTGACACATGCAAAACACGCGCAGAGATTAACCCCTTGCGTGCCTTTGATTGCAAGCGTGATGATTGTGCGCATGTGATGCAAGAAGCTCCGCGCATAACCGATTATCTGTGCGATAGTTGCTCGCAACACCACGCGTCAGTGCTTAAGTTTTTAGACGACGCAAAGCTTAGCTATAAGCAAGATTTTTCGCTCGTGCGAGGGCTTGATTATTACACTCGCACAGTGTTTGAGGTGCAAGCAAACACCGGCGGTGCTCAAAACGCCATCGGCGGCGGTGGTCGATACGACAAGTTGGCATCGGAAATTGGGGGTGCAGATGTGCCAGGGCTTGGGTTTGCCATCGGATATGAACGTTGCAAACTTGTGTTGGAGGCGCAAGGTCAAACGTTTGCAGACGCTTCTGGTCCTTGTTTGTTTGTTGTTTGTGCAAAAGACGCAAACTCAAGCGATGTTGAAGGCAAAGAGCGGGAAAAAGGGCAGGCAGAAGACCAAGAAAAACAGCAGGCGGGCACTTCAAGGCAAAGCCCGCAAATAGCAGCGTTTAACTTGGTGCAAGAATGCAGAGGGGCTGGCTTGCAAGCAGACACAGACCACCAAAACAGAAGTGTGAAAAGTCAGTTTAAGTTGGCAGATAAACTGGGTGCAAAATATGTGGTGACCATCGGGAGTGCCGAGATAAACTCTGGGCGCGTGGTTTGTCGCAACATGGAAACACACGAAGAGTGTGAAGTGGGTCTTGACGGTGTTGTGGATTTTCTGCTCGATGTGTCGCGCACATGAGCGTGCAAGATGAAGAAGTGCCAAGACACACAAACGATGAACACCCGCCCGCCCGATGCTGTGGCCATCTGGCAAGCACTATCAGGGCAATATTGCAACGTGAATGCGGAAGGTGCGCGCGGTGGCGTGTGTGTGGGCATCGTGGATGTTTTGTCTGTCTGTGAATCTTTGGCGTTTTGGCACACGTTATTTGTAAAGTCGGGTTTCAGTGTGCGAGTGCCGAAACATGATTCATCAGGCATAAATTCTCTGGAAGCAAAGGGCAGAGAAACTATTCCCTCAGAATCTGTTTGCTATCCTGCAAAACTGTCTCACATTTACGCTACAGATGTTATAGAGCAAGGTGCAAACGTGGTGTTTTTGCCTAAGTTTCAACGTCATGCGCGATGTCCTGTTAGCTGTGAATACGCCGAAGCTCTAAAGCATGGCATGTTTGAGTCGAGTGGTGCGCTTGGGTCGCGTGACACGTCTGGGTCGCGTGCTCGGGTTGGTGGTGCAGCCTATGTTCGAGCCAGTGGCGAGGGGTGCGATAGCACAAATGGCGCATCTGGTGTGCGCATGTTGTGCCCTGAACTAGCACTCAGAAAGCCTATCCACATGCTTGAGTTCGACTCAGATGCTGAAAGTGTGCGCTGTGCTATTAACGATGTGGTTGGCAGTGAATATCATATCTCTCGCAGTGAATTTACGTGCGCACTTGAATGTGCAGCGGCTGCCCAGCGCACATTCAATGATGCGATATCCGCGGAAAACGAGCGTGCGCTTGCTTGGGCGCAAAAGCCAGGCAACCACGGCATCTTGCTTGTGGGCAGACCCTATCATTGGAACAGATCTTTGTTGCACGACGTGAACCACATTTTAACCAGTCTTGGTTTTTCTGTGCTCACCTATCACCCAACACTTTCTCGAAAAAAGAAGGGAGAGACGCCTCCAGAGCTTATTTTCTTGAGCGGGCATGGCAGAGCAGATAATCTTGGCGAAAAGGATGAGTCTGGTGGTCATCGTGATCGCAGCGGCAGCGACGACCATGGTGACCGCGACGACCATGGCGACCATGGCGGCTTTGGTGGCCGTGCCAGCGAAGCAAAAGCCAACAACTATTCAGAGAACACTCGCGCCACAATGAAAAGCAGTGGTCAGTCAAAGGCTGCTCGCACAATCCCGCGTGAGATGGGCAACTTATATGACTTGCAAGAAATAGGGTCTGTCTCACACGCTGTGCCCTATTGGCGTGCGGCAAAACACATGACACGCCTGTCTGAAGAAGCAGGAGCGGACCCTTGCCTAGATGTTGTATGTTTGCAAAGTTTCGGGTGTGGCTATGACGCTGCAAGTGTGGCGTGCGCACGCGATGTCATGCGCTCGCACAAAAAGCCGTTCTGTGTGTTGATGATAGACGATGTTGTGAACACATCTCATGTGCGCGTTCGCCTGCGCACCTTGGCTGCAGCGATAAAACAACGGGAAGCGGCAACAAAACAGCGGGACACAGCAATAAAACAGCGGGAAGCGGCAACAATACAACGGGCAGCAATAAAGCAGCAAGCGTCGGCAAATAACACACGCGATCTATCTTGCGACCTTCAACCTTTCGCAATTCCGCTTCCAAGCCAAATTATAAGCGCCGCGCGTCAAGAAGACATAAGCGCATTCACCAATTTGGATAATGAAGATTATGAAGCTGCGCGATTGTTCACGGAAAACTATTGTTATTTAGTTGCTTTGCTTGTGGGTCGCAGTTTGCGCATATGCATGCATTGCCCTGACTTGCATGTGTTGCGTGTGCCTTACGTGTGTTATGGGTGTTTGCTCGATGCGCTGCCTGCCACTCTGACCCAGGCAATCAAAAGAGATGTAAGCGTTGTATGGCAACGCGATTGGCGCATATTAGATGAGAGCGCCATTACAGAAAGTGCCTTTATAGATGGTTGTTGTAATGATGCTTGCAGAACCTCTAAAGACGCGACCCACAGCACAAATGCCAGTTCAGTAAAGATGGGCATCCTTGGTGCGCCCGTGCTTGTGTTTGAGCCAAAGATTAACGACAATTTAATAGGCGTCATAAAAGAAAATGGTTGTGCGCCTGTTTTGCCTAGCGTGAAACTTGTTTTAGAAGACGATATTGCTTTTACAGAGCAACTGCAGCGTTTTTATGCGGCTGGAGTGCGTGATGTGTTATATCTCATGAGTTTTGGGTGTTTGAAAGGGCACGTGCAAGTGCGTGCAAAAATGCCTTTATTTAAGACTAGGTTTCCAGATATGCGGATGACGATAATAGATTTTGATGGCGATGCAAGCAGCCTAAATCGCCTAAACCGCGCGCTCTTGGCAATCAGCAGTGCAAAAAGTGCGAAGAGTGCAACGAGCGCAAAAAGTGCAAAGAGCGCAAAGGACGAAAAGACCCTCGCCTCGCTGTGAGCTTTTTGCATGCCCCAAGTGAATTTCCAAGGAGACAAAATGTCAAAACAAAACAAATTATCGCAAGACCAGCTAAAACGTGCTCTCAGGCTATATGCAATAAGCGATAGTGCATGTTTGAATGGCCACACCCTAGAGAGTTGCACGCGCGAAATTATTGCTGGTGGAGCGACAATGTTTCAATATCGCAACAAGCGCGCATCGCGTGACGATAAATGCGCAACTCTTGACAATAAAGATTGCGTCAAAGATGACCACCCAGAAGATGCCGCGCTCAATGAAGCTTTGACCCTTCAACAAATTTGCAAAGAATATGGAGTCCCTTTTATTGTGAACGACAACGTAAACCTTGCATCAAAAATTGGCGCAGACGGTGTGCACGTGGGTCAAGACGATATGCCGTGCGCTCAAGTGCGCGAGCTTTTGGGCGATAGTGCAATAGTTGGTGTGTCGGTGCAAACGTTGCCCCAAGCCATAAAAGCACAAGAGTGCGGCGCGTCCTATTTAGGTGTGGGTGCGATTGTGCCAACACCCACAAAACCCGATGCAGCCCTTGTGTTGATGGAAGATCTGCGAAAGATTGCATCTTCTCTAAACATTCCTGTTGTGGCGATAGGCGGCATAAATGAAAACAACGTGTCAATCTTCCAAGGCAGCGGCATTGCTGGTGTTGCCGTTGTTTCTGCACTTTTCGGCTCATCGCAACCAAAACGTGCGGCAGCTAATTTGTTGAGTGAAATAGAAAAATATTTGTGAGGTGCACCATGTTCGGTAAAAAAAACAAAAAGAACCGTGAGTCTGAAACAATCAACTCCATCAAATCGAGCAGACAGGGAAAATATACGCTGCCTTGTGTGCTGAGCATTGCGGGCTCTGATTCAAGCGGGGGAGCGGGCATTCAAGCAGACATAAAAACCATTTCATCACTTGGCATGTTCGCTGAAACTGTTATTAGTGCCATAACCGCGCAAAACACAATGGGAGTGATTGCCACACAAAACATCGACGTTGAAATAATCGAGGCTCAAATCGATGCTGTGTTTGCAGACATTGTGCCCAAGGCTGTGAAAGTGGGCATGGTTTCAACTTCTGAAATCGCGCAAACAATAGCAACATCGCTCACGCAAAACAAAGCAAAAAACATCGTGGTAGACCCTGTGATGGTATCGACGAGTGGCTGCTCTCTCGCTCAGGCAGACGTGGCACGTGCCATGCAGAAATATCTATTTCCAATCGCGAGCGTTATTACTCCAAACATTCCAGAGGCACAAGCTTTTGTGGGCTTTGATATAGAGTGTGCTGAAGATGCTTTGCGTGCGGCACATGTTTTGCAAGATATGGCTGCTTGCAATTCGCGTTCAGGCGGTTGTGCTGTGCTTATCAAGGGCGGTCATGGTCTTGCGGGCAAGGAACGCTCGGATAAATCTTCGCCCGAAGGGGAAAAGCCTTGTTATGCCGACGATTTATTGCTTAGTGTAGATGGCGAGGAGATCTGGATGTATGCAAATCACATATCTAACCCCAACACCCATGGCACAGGTTGCACACTTTCAAGTGCCATAGCATCATATTTGGCTGTGGGGCAAAGTGTGCCGCGTGCCGTGGGTGCGGCAAAAGAATATATTAGCGGTGCTTTGAGCGCACAACTTGACCTAGGGCACGCCAGCGGCCCTATAGACCATTTCTGGCAACAAAGGTAAAGCAAAACATTTCTTGTAAATTTCTGTAAATAAATGACGTACACTATCAGAAATCGAATTTTTGCGATGCCGTTAATTGAATTCAAAACATGGACACCTGTCCAGTTTTCATTTGCAACCACAAC
>CAVEFW010000161.1:0-2415 GCA_963615035.1 Phocaeicola dorei | reverse complement strand
GAAGATGCCCACGCGTTTTTTTTTTTTTTTTCTCTGCAACAAGAGGTTGCAGATCTCGAGCGCGAAATGATTAATCCAGATTTCTGGAATGACACAGCGCACGCGCAAGACGTTTCACGGCGCTTGAATTCTGCGAAAAGCACTCTCGATAAATTCTCGAGCGCAAAAACTCTCTTAGAAGACGCGCAAGCGGCAGAAGAATTAGCATCAGAGTTGGCAACAGAGCTAGCAGCAGAACCAGCACCAGACGACAATAGTTTTTTGGAAGAAGAAAAACGATGTCTATCAAAACTTTCAGACCTGCTAGACGAGTTGGAAGTGAGCAGCTGGTTTGATGGTGAATTTGACGATAGCGCAGCACTTGTGAGCATAAACCCGGGTGCTGGCGGGCTTGAGGCACAAGACTGGACAGAAATGCTTTTCAAGATGCTCACGCGCTATTGTGAGTCTAAGGGCTGGAAAGTGGTGTTAAACGATGTTGTGCCTGGCGAGGGCATAGGTCTAGATCACGCCACATTTAGCGTGGAAGGCCCCTTGGCTTATGGCATGTTGAAAAGTGAAAGTGGAGTTCACAGGCTGGTTCGCATAAGCCCCACAGATGAAAAGGCGCGCAGACATACAACTTTTGCTGCGGTGGACGTTTTGCCTGTCTTGCCAGACGCGGTGGAGGTCGACATCAAACAGTCGGATTTGCGCATAGATGTATATCGATCGAGCGGGCCTGGTGGTCAGTGTGTAAACACTACAGATAGCGCTGTCAGGATAACTCACATTCCAACGGGCGTTGTTGTCACGTGTCAAAATGAAAAATCTCAGATTCAAAATCGCGAATCGGCGATGAAGATTTTGAGGTCGCGTCTATATGAGATTGAAAAGCAAAAAAAGCAAGACGAGATCGATGAAATTCGCGGAGATAAAAAGCACATAGATTTTGGCAGCCAAATTCGCAACTATGTGTTGTATCCTTACCAATTAGTAAAAGATGTTAGAAGCGGCACTGAATCTAGCAACGTAGACGCTGTGTTAGACGGAGATATCGAACAGTTCGTCATCGGCTATCACAAGTGGCGCACATCACGGACAAATTGAACTTAGAATAGGTAAAGTTGCGCCCGTTGCATAAGTTTCGCGGCTAATATAAGCTTGGAAATCATGCAACGTGGCTGCAAAAAAATTGAGACTATCAGCCAAAATGAGGGTGTTATGGAAGATCGTGTGAACACAAAAGATTTATGCAAAAAAGATTTATGCAAGATTGCAAAAGATGCGCGCTGTGATATTTTGCGCATGATAAACAAGGCGAAAAGCGGTCATCCTGGTGGCTCGCTTTCGTGCATAGACATCTTGGTTGCGCTCTATTTCGCAAACATTCTAAAACACGACCCCAAAAACCCAGAGCTAAAAGGCAGAGATTGGTTTTTTCTCTCGAAAGGCCATGCCGCGCCAGCTTACTATGCAACGCTCGCGCATGCTGGCTATTTTCCAACAGAAGAGTTAGACACGCTCAGACAACTTGGTTCGCGCTTGCAAGGCCACCCCGATTCAAATCTTTTGCCAGGCGTGGAAGTGGGAACAGGCAGCCTGGGCCAGGGCCTCTCTATCGCTGCAGGTTGCGCGGCTGGCTTGAAGTTGGAACAAAGCGCGTCAAGTGTTTATGTGCTTTTGGGAGATGGCGAGTGCGAAGAGGGGCAAGTCTGGGAAGCGGCCATGTTTGCCTCTCACTATAAGCTCGATAACTTGATAGCCATCATAGATTACAACCAGTTGCAAATTGATGGATGTGTTGATGACGTTGCAGGGCTGGGCGATCTAGAAGCTAAGTTCAAAGCGTTTGGCTGGGCCGCAACTCACATGCAAGGTCATGATTTTACAAGCATCATCTCAACTCTCACACACGCTCGCGACGCGAAAAATGAAAAGCCACAGGCAATAATCGCTCACACAACGAAAGGACGAGGCGTGTCTTTCATGGAAGGTGAAGCGGGCTGGCATGGAAAAGCACCAAGTGACAGCGAGCTAGAAGTTGCCTTGCAAGAAATTGAAAACATGTAAGAAAACATGCAAGAAAACATATAAAAAAGCTAAAACCCGAGGACACATAATGCCAGACAACATAGAAACAAAACCAAAAGCCACTCGTGCAGCACTAGGCGAAACACTTGCAGAGCTGCGCGGCGCAGGCATGCCCATTGTGGCTGTGGATGCCGATCTAACAGGTTCCACAACCATGAAAAAATTTGCAGCGGCAAAGCCTGAATATAAAGACTTGCTTTTCAACGCAGGCATAGCCGAACAAAACATGATAGATGTGGCTGCCGGTTTGGCCCTAACAGGAAACATAGCGTTCACAGGCAGTTTTGCTGTCTTTGGCACGGGTCGTGTGTATGACCAAATTAGAAACACAGTGTGTTATAG
>CAVEFW010000160.1:2634-12846 GCA_963615035.1 Phocaeicola dorei | reverse complement strand
CAATTAAACCGCGGCACTGCTGCATATGGCGAAGCACTTCCGCGCACTACAGAAGGCGAACAAACAAAAGACAATTACGCATCAATCACATTTAGCGGTAAATATCTAAAGACAATCCAGCCAGGGCAAGTTTTGCGCGTGTGGTTTCACGCCCTGGGTCAAGAACCAAAAATCGTAACGCTGCCGCTATCGTTTGAGAGAGCAGTTTATATGAAGGCTGGCGGGCAAGACTCATTCACTTTAACTGCTGGCAGCGACCCTAACGGACATGAGGAAACGCGCTCTAGTTTATCGCCCCTGCCTTGGCTTTTCGATAAAGGAGATTCGTTTTTTACGTCTGTGCCAGGCTGCCCTGTGGAATTCTTTAGCGATGCGGGTGGAAACTTTGGTCTTACGGTAACACTTTTTTCTATCACATTTTTTAAGTTTGTTGATGGTGAAAATTTGGCGCCAAAAACAAAGTTTCAAGGCTTTGGTGGCAAGGCGGGTGCGGCTGCGTGGAATAACTGGCGTGAAAACGTGTTGCAATCTTCTTGGAACAAGACTAAAGCTGCCGCAGATATAGCCAAAACCAGAGATTATGTGTGCGGGTGTGCGGGGATTTCATCTTCTTTCACAGTCAAGATGGAATCTTCAGTAAAACTTTATGGCCAAACTTTTTACACGAGCACAAGTTTAGATAACAACAACTCAGAGGGCACAGCAGATGTAACCATCGATTTTTCAACATCGCTAGATGCAAGCGTTGGCAGCCAGTTGATAGTGTTTGGCATCCCCATGTTTGTGAACGGTGATTTTTCGGCGTATATAAAAGCGTCGCTCACGATGGGCATGGCGTTCAAACGTTTTTTTGAAAGCGTGAAGTGGGATAAAAGCAAATATGGCGATTCTGCGGCTGCGGAGTTTTGCATTGTGATCAACTTGCAAGCGGGGTTGTCTGTGGGCGTGGGCTTTATGGGTGTTGCCTCTGCCGCGCTGCGCGGATATTTAAATGGCAAAGCTGAAATCATTTTAAACGTAAATAGAACAGATCGCCCTTTTCCTCATGCCATGGCAAGCGGTGAAGCTGGCCTTCAAGTGGTCTTGCAATTTTTGTTTTTCAAGAAAACATTCCAAGCCATAGAACCTGCAACCTTAGGGCCAGCGGACAACTGGAAAGGAAGCAAAGTTTCCATGGAAGATGTTGCAGCTGGTGCTCAAAATATGCTCACAAATGTGGATGTGTCAGATGCAGAAATGTTTACACAACAAGAGCTTTTGGCGGTAAGTGAATACATAGGCAAAGAGGCTGAAAACTCAAAGTCGGATGAGTCTGAAAGCTTGGAAGGCGAAGATGCGCCCAGTGATGCTTCGGACAGTGCAAACAGCGCAAACGACGCAAACAATAACGAAGGCGCACAAGATGCAAACACAACACCATTTACACTCGCAGACACACAAGGTCTAAACACCGATTTTTCAATGAGCTATTCGCGTTCAAAACCATTGCGCGAACGCGAGATAACTAAAGAAACTCCCACTTACAAAAACCCCTATTCGGTGCTTGAAACAAATAATTTACTTTCAACTAATTCGTTGAGTGAAGATGCGATTTTGCGCAACTTGAGCAGATTGGCTGAAAGTAGCACTGCCTATAACCCACATTTGGGCTTGGTGCCAAGCATCCAAGAGACAATCTATGAAAATGTTTTTAGCAACACGCGCTTAAAAACATATGTGGGTCGCACGGCATTCAACGAAAACCCAGAAGACAACACGGTCATGGCGCGTTTGGTGCCCTGCGACATCAAAATTCCAGGTTCTGAAGATTCAAGTCAGGTTTGCACACGCGTATGTGTGCGCTCTTGGAGCGTGAGCGAACACGCTTTTGGTGATGAGCGCATAATAGATTTTAGTGCCACAAACTTGAAAGACTATGAGCGCATGGATGTAGATTTCGACGTGGATTACATTGAACAAGATGGCGTTTTATATATGGCGATTGCTGTTACAAGTGTGCGCGTGCCTATTGGCACAACTTATGACCCAGAAACAGCGCAAGATATGCAATTTGTAACATTCGTTTTCTATAACGCAACTGCAGATTCGTTCATTTGGTCTTACACCCTGCGCCCGCTTTTGAATAATAGCTGTGCCACATATCACCCACGTGTGGCATTTCAAGGCAATTATTCAGAGACTGACACACCACATCTTTGCTTTTACTATTTTCAAAAATATGCCAGCCGAGTGGTGGATGATTCCAAAAATGGCATATTTGTAACGTCTATGAAAATAAATGGAGCCATGGTTGCTCAAAATTTAAAGATAGGCGAAAACACTAACTCTCTTGTTTCAAAAGTGCTTGGGCTGAATGCACTTTCTGGAAACGTGAAGGGCTCGGATATCATAAATGGCACGTTTGAAGTAACTACCACCACAACAAAAGGACCAGACGGCGAAAATAAAACTTACACTGTTTTGGGGTGGTGCGGACCAAATTCATCTGCCACTTCCAGCTCTTCGGGCGCTTTTGGCTCTAACTCCAGTTCTGACGCAAGCGATGCTAGCGACGCCAACGATGCCAGCGACGCCAGCGACGCCAATAAAATGTGCGCGTTGTTTTACGCGTTCTATTTCAAAGATGGCCGCGTGAATATGTGCTCGACGCTTGATGCTTCAAACGTTGCAGCAATATCGAAACGCGGAAACGATTCAACAAATTATATGTTTACATACACACAGCAAACAGACGTTCCGTGTGAAAAGCAATATGAGGCAGTATGTTTTGAAGGGGCGAGCGAGACGCTGACTCAGCAAACATCTGATTCATATCTAACAGATGCTGGATATCTCTCTACAAGCGATGGCCGCAGACTATATAGCATTCGCATAAGCGATGGCATCGACCCAACACTTCCAGATGAAGTTTTGGAATCTATTGAAGGCGGTGGCGTGCTATATTCCACAGATTATTACAATGAAGACACGCAAGCTAACTTCGGCGGTCTTAAGGTGGGTGCCACAAAAAGCGACCGCGAGCCTGTCTATCAGTTGTTTGAGTCTCGCTGGATCGAATCGCTGCAAGCATATCATGAGTTTTACCCCATCGCGCGCCTAGATTTTGTGCCAGATAACACAAGTGTGCTTACGTGTGCTGGGTCAACTCGCGATTTTGCGATGGCATATATTACAGACATAGAAAAATCGACGAGCAACGTCTATCACGTGTCTGTGCCAGACGTTTTGGCTATACAGTGTGAAAGCGCTGCGGTGGAAACGCCTTTTGCGTTTGAAGGCGATATAGTGCCATTTGTGGTAGAGGTTACAAACATAGGCAACGCTTTGCTTACAGGTTTTAGCGTTACGGTGAGCGATTCTGCCGGTAAAGTTGTTTCTGCAAAAGAATATGCAGACCTGCGCGATTACTTGTTGGAATCTAAAGATAACTATCATGTGGTTACAGACGATGCTGGAAACCCAACATATAACGAAGATGGTTCCATGAAGTCTGAATTTGTGGAAGATATTCGCGATACGTCAGGCATTTTGTGGCCAGGATTTACGCGTTCATATCGTTTTTCGTTTGAATTCCCCACGGGTTATGAGGGCAACACGGAATTTAAGGTGTCTGTAACTAACCCGCGTTCTAACCCTTTTGCAAACACCATGAGTGCAGCGTCTGTCTTACAGGAAGTGCAAGTGCAACAAGCCAAGCTTTCCGCGCTTGCAAGTGAAGATGGAAACGATGATGCAAGTGGGACGTCTAAGCTGATGGCGCAGGCTCAACATCTATCTTGGCTGGAAGCCACTGAATTTTCCGAAGCTCTTTTGGGCGCAGATTTGTTGAGCGTGGAAGACCCGCGCAAGCGCAAAATTGAGCTTAACGCCAACACAACGAGTGGTGCGTTCGAGACTTTCTCTGCTGTGCCTGCTGTCTATGAGGTGGCCACAGAAAACCCAGAGCAAAGTGCAACAAAATCACAAGGTGAGCCAGAAGCTTCATTCGTGCCTGCCGCTGTGGAAAATGATAACGTTGCAACAGACACGCCATATATGGGGGATGACACACCACATTCAACCTTGCTTGCTGCAGGTGTGGCTGCGGGAGCTGCTGGTGTGGCTGCGATGGAAGTGTTAAAGCGGGCAGACGAACAGAACGCCACGCAATTTTAAGCGACAATCGAATAAAGCGTTAATTGAATCTTAAGTCTAAGGTGAATTTATAGGGGGTTATTGTGCGTGTTTGTGCGATTGTTCTGTTAGTGATATAATTTTGCTGATTTATTGCGCCCAAATGAGGCAAACGTCTAGAAATGAGGCTATTTTGGCAACAGCAAAATCTGGTGATAAAAAAACTGAAACTAAAAAAAATTCAGAAGAGACAACAAAGACCACTAAAACGAAAAGGTCAACAAAGTCGCAAAAAGCAACAACTTCAAAAACTTCCGTTTCTAAAAAATCAGAGGGCAAGGCAAAGCAAAGCCAAAAAGATGCATCTGCCGTCAAAGAATACAACTTGGAGGAATTGGCAGAAAACTTGAGTTCTGCCTCGCGCAAAGACAGACAAAATTCTGCTGCGATAATCGCAGAAATTTCAAAGGGCACCCCAGAAGATCTGTTGGCAATCGGAGATGCAATAGTGGATGCGCTTAAGCGCCCCGAGGCACGCACGCGCTGGGAGAGTTTTGACGCTTTAACAAATCTGGTTGAGTTTGACTCGAAGTTGTGTCGCAAGGCGCTAGATGCTGCAGAAGAGAGCGTGTTTGACGAAGAAAGCGGCACAGTGCGCTTGGCTGCGATGCGATTTCTGTGCAAGTTGGGCAGTGCTTCCCCGCGTTTGGCAAATTCAACTTGGCCACTGATCGATGAGGCACTTCAGTGTTATCACGGAGACCCAGAATATACCGATATGTTGGTGGCAGTGAATGATTTTGCTGCTTCAAAGTTGCCCAAACAAGTGCGCGAAGAGTTAATCGAGCGCATGGAATTTGACGCCACAAATGCGAAAAGTGGGCTTTTGCGTCGTGCGAATTCGATTATCGATGCTGCGCGTGGGTCTGTGGGGAAGAAAAAGAAATCAGCAGAAAAATAACGAGCGGGTCTGATAGTCTGACAGATTCTATAAGAAACTTATAAGAGAGACGAAACACCGCGATATCTATAAGATAGAAGAAAGCAAGAGAGAAATTTTTAAGAGGAAAAAACATGGCAAAACATACGATAACTTTAATTCCAGGTGATGGCATTGGCAAAGAAACGTCTGCCGCTATGCAGCACGTGTTGCAAGCGTGTGGCGTGGATATTGAATGGGAAGTGATGAGTGCAGGGGCTGAGTGCATAGAAAAATATGGCACGCCAATGCCCGATGAAACGTTGCAATCTATTCGCAAAAACAAGGTGGCCATTAAAGGCCCTGTTACTACTCCTGTTGGCACGGGTTTTCGCAGTGTGAATGTGGCTTTGCGAAAGGCACTTGAGCTTTATGTGAATTTGCGCCCTGTGATATCTATTCCTGGTGCGGGTGGAAAATTTGACGACGTAGATTTGGTTATCGTGCGAGAAAATTCCGAAGATTTATATGCTGGCATCGAATTTGAGGAAGGCTCAGACCAAGCCGCGGAATTGATTGAGTTTTGCAAACGCGTTGGTGCGGGTGATATACGTTCAGATTCCGGCATCTCTATAAAGCCTATCTCTATTTCTGCTTCAAAAAACATTGTGAAGTTTGCGTTTGATTATGCGCTTGCGCACAACAGACAAAAAGTGACAGCGGTGCACAAGGCAAACATTATGAAACACTCCGACGGGCTTTTTTTGAAGTGTGCGCGTGATGTGGCAAGCACGCAAAAATATTATTCCATCGAATTTAGCGACAATATAGTCGATGCATTTTGCATGAATATGGTTATAGACCCAAGCGCTTTTGACGTTGTGGTTTTGCCAAATTTGTATGGAGATATTGCTAGTGATTTATGCGCGGGGCTTTGCGGGGGCTTAGGTATAGCGCCAGGCGCAAACATCGGACGTGATTATGCTGTGTTTGAAGCAGTGCATGGAAGTGCGCCAGACATTGCTGGTCAAGACAAAGCAAACCCCACAGCGCAAATTTTGTCTGCCGCCATGATGTTAGATCACATAGGCGAACGTGGGGCAGCACAAAAAATCCGCATGGCAATTCGCAATGTGTATGCAAAGGGCGAAAAACTTACAGCAGACATTCGTCGTGCAAATGCGAGCAGTTTGCCCAGTTCAAGTTGCACAGAGTTTACTCGTGCACTCATTTCAGAAATTGAAGACATTTAGTTATAAAAATATCTAAACAATTCTTTTGTTAGTTTTGGAGGGATTGCAATATGCCTAACGCTCATAATAATTCTAAAGCAGAAGGTTTATCTGAATTGAAAGACACGTTTAGTGCAGGTTGTGAAACATATGAGTATTATCCAGTCAATCAATTTGCAGGTGCTGATAAGTTGCCTATTTCTTTGAAGGTTTTGCTTGAAAACGTGGTTCGCAATGCTGAATCAAAGCAGGCAGCACAAGATGCCGCAGATCGAGTTTTGAGTGCGGCAAACAACTCAGAGCAAACAAGCGAAGTGGAGTTTACGCCAGCTCGCGTGTTGTTTCAAGATTTCACAGGCGTGCCCGTGTTTGTGGATTTTGCTGTTATGCGCGAGGCTGCCAAAAATTTGGGGGCTGACTCTGAAAAGATTAACCCGCAGGTGCCATGTGATTTGGTGATAGATCACTCCGTCATTGCCAATGAATTTGGATGTGAGGCAGCACTTCAAGCAAATATGGATCTTGAATATGAACGCAACGAAGAGCGTTATAAGTTTTTGAAGTGGGCACAATCTTCTTTTCAGAATGTGCGCATCGTGCCGCCTGGCCAAGGCATCTGTCATCAGTTGAATATCGAAAAGTTTGCGAGCGTGGTGAGTGTGTCGCAGGCACAAACAAAGATGCAGACACAGATAAAGACAAGCGCGCAAACGCAAACACAAGCACAGACAAAAGAACAGGCACAGGCGCGATGTGAGCAAACGCTTCCTCTTGCATATTTCGACACATTGGTGGGCACAGATTCTCACACTCCCACAGCAAATGGCATAGGTGTTTTGGGCTGGGGCGTGGGAGGCATAGAGGCTGAAGCTGCAGCCCTAGGTCAACCCATAAGCATCTTGGTGCCGCGAGTGATAGGCGTGCACTTAATAGGTAAATTAAACTCTGGCATTTCAGGCATGGATGTGTCTTTAACATTCGCCCACGTTTTGCGCAAACATGGCGTGGTTGGGTGTTTCGTGGAATGTTTTGGTGAAGGCGTGAATAATCTGAGTGCCACGCAGCGAGCTTGCATTTCAAACATGACACCTGAATATGGCTGCACGTGCACTCTTTTTCCAGTGGATGATGCAACGCTTGATTATTTGCGCTTGACAGGCAGAAGCAGTCAGCAAATAGACCTTGTGCGCGAATATGCAAAAGCGCAGGGGTTCTGGAATGAAAACAACAGTGATACTAAATATTCAGAAGTAATTGAAATAGATCTATCGAGCATAAAAAGATCTTTAGCGGGCCCCGCTAGACCACACGATCGCATAGATCTTTCATGCGCTCGTGAGACCTTCAACAGGATATGCGACAATCGAGGGTTGGATAGAAATAAAAAAGTAACAGTTAATTTGCATGGCGCAGACTATCAACTCACACATGGTGCACTGGCTATAGCTGCTGTTACAAGTTGCACCACCGCTACCGACCACGCCATGATGTTGGCTGCGGGTCTTGTGGCTAAATCTGCAATGAACTTGGGTCTTTTGCCTAAGCCTTGGGTGAAAACTGTGTTTGCACCAGGCAGCCACGCCACAACACTTTTGCTAAAACGCGCTGGATTGTTGGAAGCCATGAGCGAAATTGGCTTTTCAAATTGTGGATATGGTTGCATGAGCTGCATAGGCAATTCGGGCCCCGTGCTTCCAGGGCTGCACGATGTGGCACAAGAAATTGAACTGGCAAGTGTTTTGTCTGGCAACAGAAATTTTGAAGGGCGCATTTCTGCGGATGTTTCGCAAAATTATCTATGTGCGCCTGCGTTAGTTGTTGTATATGCCTTGGCAGGCACGATGGACATCGATTTGGAACGTGACGCTTTAGGCACAGACAAAGATGGCAACAACGTTTATCTAAGAGATATTTGGCCAAGCGATGCAGAGATTAAAAGTTTAGTCGAAAAATATGTCGATGCCAGCCTGTATGAACAGGGAAGCGCTGGCATGTTTGAAGGTGATGAGAAGTGGCAAAGCCTAGAGGGTGCTGCATCGCAGGGTGATCAAAGCACATTTTCTTGGGACAACGCTTCAACATATGTTCGACGCGCACCTTACTTTGATGGCATGAGCGCACAAGCTTGTTCGCCTGGTCAGATAAAGAATGCGCGTGTCTTGGCGTTGCTGGATGATTTTATTACCACAGATCACATCTCTCCTGCGGGTGCTATATCGCCCACATCTCCTGCGGCTAGTTATTTGCGCGAAAGAGGCGTTGACGATAAAGATTTCAACACCTATGGCAGCAGACGAGGCAATCATGAAGTGATGATGCGCGGAACGTTTGCAAACACTAAATTGCAAAACAAGTTGGCGCCAGGGCGCACTGGAGGATGGACCAGAGATTTTTTGGCTAATTTGGGTGCTGATGGTGACAGTTGTGAGCGAGTTGATGTCGATGCGGGCGCAGATGTCGCTTCTGGTTTAAGCGAGTGCGCCGACCCGAGCAGCGCATCAAGCAAAAATGCAAGTGGCAAAAATATTGTTTCAATATTCGACGCTGCAATGAAATATAAAAGTTCAGATGTGCCTTTAGTTGTGTTGGCTGGCAAGATGTATGGAAGCGGCAGCAGTCGCGACTGGGCAGCAAAAGGCCCGCAACTTTTGGGCGTGCGCTGTGTGATAGCACAAAGCTATGAGCGCATTCACCGTTCTAACTTGATAGGCATGGGCATCTTGCCGCTTCAATTTGAAGATGGGCAAAGTGCAGATGTGCTGGGGCTTGACGGAAGCGAGCTTTTCACGATAGACCCGATTGATTTTTCGAGTGGGTTGCCTAGCCCGTGTGTTGTGCGCGTGGTGGCTTGTAAGGTGTCAAGCGATGCAAGTTTTGATATTGAAAAGTGCAACGACAGCGAAAATTACACCAGCGAAAAAATTGAGTTTATGGCAAAAGTGCGCATAGACACACCAACAGAAGGCAAATATTTTGCAAATGGTGGCATATTGCAATACGTTTTGCGCTCTTTGGTCTAGGGCGAGCCCTTCATCTAGGCAAGACCTTTATCTAGGCGAGCCTCTAGTTTTTTATTTTCACGATAGGCGCATAGTCTTTCAAGAGCTTTTTTGTTTTGTTGCTGCCCTCAAAACGAATTTGAAGCATATCGCCTTTAACATCTAACACGCGCCCGCGCCCAAATGTTTTGTGCTCTATTACATCGCCTTTAACAAACACTTCCGTTGCCGCGCTCTTTTTTCCTGCATTCGGGTTTGTATATGTTATGTCTGAAAAGTCAGAGCTAGTGTGTGATTTCCCAGAATAAGGAGAGTTGGCATCTTTTTGTGATGTGAAACTTGCATGCGTGCCGCTGCCTGCAATGCCATGTCTGCTTCCACGTCTTTCCCACCCGCATCCGCTGAAATCTGCGCTGCCACAACCACTTTTTTTGCAAAGGTTCGATGGAATTTCAGTTATGAACCTGCTTACTGGGTTGGTTTGAGTGTTTCCAAAAAGTTTGCGTGTGGAGGCAGAACTTAAGTATAAATTTTTCCTTGCGCGGGTGATGGCAACATAGGCAAGGCGTCTTTCTTCCTCTATCCCGCAAGGATCATATGCATTCATTTGGTGGGGAAACACGTTTTCTTCCAAGCCAGTCACAAACACGTTGTCGAATTCTAGGCCTTTTGCCGCATGCACTGTCATAAGCGTTATAGAACTTCCTTTGTTTTCAACGGCATCCAGATCTGTTCTAAGGCGCACCCACTCTAAAAATTCTGCTAACATGTTGTCTTGTGAGTCGTGCGCGTTGTTATTTGGCGTGCCACCATCCACATCCACTGTGTCAAACACAGCTTTGTTTTCCGCGTCGTAAGTTTCCACAAATTCATCAACCACCCCGTAAAACTCCTGTATGTTTTCGATTCGGCTGCGTGCGTCATCTGTGTTTTCGGCTCTAAGCGCATC
>CAVEFW010000160.1:0-2554 GCA_963615035.1 Phocaeicola dorei | reverse complement strand
TTAAAAATTGCGAAACGCCTTTTGCAACCTTTGGCTTTAAGCTTCCTAGTTCAAGCGCAAGCTTGCACGCTTGCATAAACGAGCATTCATATTGCGCGGCTAAGTTTTCTATTCGTTCGATAGTTGTCATGCCACATCCGCGTTTGGGCGTGTTGATAGCGCGATGGGCTGCCATATCGTCTGCCGAGTTTACAATTAACGTGAGGTAAGCCATCACATCTTTTATTTCCGTGCGATCAAAAAAGCGCACTCCACCCACAATTTTATAGGGCACACCCGCGCGCAACATCATATCTTCCAGCACACGACTTTGGGCATTCGTTCGATAAAACACTGCAATTTGCGTGTAAGACACACCCGCAGCGTGCAATTTTCCAATTTCTCCTGCCACCCATCTTCCCTCATCAACGCCATCTTTTGCAAGATAGACGTTTATTTTGTCGCCGTCTTTAGATTCTGTGTATAGTTTTTTAGCCTTGCGCGTCGTGTTATGAGATATAACTGCGTTTGCTGCTGCCAAAACGTTGCCAACGCTTCTGTAATTTTGCTCTAGTTTCACCACATGCGCACAGGGGTAGTCGTGTTCAAACTCTAGAATGTTGCGAATATCGGCACCGCGCCATGAATAAATAGACTGATCGTCGTCGCCCACAACCATTATGTTTTCGTGTTTTTTTGCAAGCAGGTGAGTGATTTCATATTGAGCTTTGTTGGTGTCTTGATATTCGTCGACCAAAATATAGTGAAAACGATCTTGATAGACACCTAGCACGTCTTGATGGTTTTTAAACAACAAATATGTATACAACAATAAATCGTCGAAATCCATGGCGTTTGAAGCGCGCAACCTTTCTTGATACTGAGCATACGCGCGTGCGATGATGGGGTTTTGGCGATTGCCGTCTGCCATTTTTTCTTGATATTCTGAAGGAATAACAAGATTGTTTTTGGCGTTCGATATCTTGTTCATCAAATTGTTCACAGGCAAACGTTTCGAGTCAATATCTAGGTTCGCCATGACGTTTTTAAGCAATGATTTGCTATCCGCCGTGTCATAAATTGTGAAGTTTCTTGTGAACCCAGCCACTTCAGCGTTTGCTTGCAAAATGCGCACGCACATGCTGTGAAACGTAGACACCCACATGCCACTTGCGGCATTTCCGATCAGTTTTTCCAAACGCTCACGCATCTCCGTTGCCGCTTTATTCGTAAACGTGATAGCTAAGATCTGCCAAGGCATTACATTTTCACTGTCTAGCAGATGAGCAATGCGATATGTGAGCACGCGCGTTTTTCCGCTTCCTGCACCAGCCAACACCAAAAGTGGGCCTTGTGTTGTTTCCACAGCCTCGCGCTGCGCAGAATTTAAGGCAGACAAATCGATGTGCGAAAATGCTTTTTGTGAATTAGAGTTGTTTTCCATGCGTGCATAGCCTTTCGAGTGTGTTTGCTATCTAAGGGTGTTGTTTTGTATGTTGTTCCAGATAGAGCGCATATTGTTAACTTCTTAAAAATAAGCGCACTATTATATGCACATAATATTGATGCGCGAGCAAATTCGCACATAAAATTTCTTTATTGCGTGAATTAAAAGTGCTTTGCATGAAATAAAAGTGCACGAGTGAATTTATCTATAAAATAAGCAAACCTAATTACAAACTTAGTTATGTTGGCGCATGGCTAAATGTTGGCATAAAATAAATCTAGTTAAATAATCTAGCTAAATAAACGAAGGGTGCGCACGTTGATTTAGGAGTGCACATGTTGATTTAGGGATGCGCATGCTGATTTAGGGATGCGCGTGCTGATTTAGGGGTGCGCACGTTGATTGGCTATGATTGATAAGTTAAAGAAAACAAACAATAAGAAAGTTTAGTATGGACGTTAATTTAATTGTTGAACTTCTAAAAGCACTGCTCATAGGCGTGGTCGAGGGCATAACAGAATGGCTTCCCATATCTTCCACAGGGCACATGATCTTAGTTGACGAATTTGTTCAACTTAATGTGAGCGAAACATTCCTAAAGTTGTTTTTGGTTGTCATTCAACTTGGTGCCATAATGGCTGTAATCATTTTGTTCTTCAACAAACTAAACCCTTTCTCCCACAAAAAAACTCACGATGAAAAAATAGTAACTTGGAGGCTGTGGGGGATGGTGGTGGTTGGTTGCATCCCTGCTGCAATAGTGGGTTTTTTGCTGGACGATTGGGTGAGCGAGCATTTCTATAGCGCATACACAGTGGCTGCGATGTTGATCTTATATGGCATCATCTTCATCTTGCTTGAACGCAGAAACAAGAAAATCCGCGAACAATTTGAAGGCTTGAGTGATGAAGACATAGATAACGCGATGTTTGAAATTGTGCATGTTGAAGATATCGATTGGAAATGTGCTCTGAAAATTGGGTTGTTTCAATGCTTGGCAATAATCCCTGGAACAAGCCGCTCAGGTGCCATAATCATCGGAAGCATGCTAATGAAATGCTCGCGCGTGGCTGCCACTGAGTTTGCGTTTTTCTTGGCGATCCCCGTGATGCTTGGTTGGGGCATCGT
>CAVEFW010000159.1:0-2003 GCA_963615035.1 Phocaeicola dorei | reverse complement strand
GAAACCTTCCGTTTGCAAACCAGCAGAAAAACGCCACTTAGTAGGCAACCATTTGCCATTCACTTCGCGCACAGGCCAAGTGAGCCCGTGATTTTCTATATATTGTTCATATGGTGCCAATTGTTTTGCTTCCATCTTCATCTTTGCACCAAACTTACCATCTGAATCATTGTTTATGGCAAGCGCGCGTTTGTTTAGCTCTGGGTTTGAAAACGTGCGATATTCTTCCCACATGCTTATGCACGTTTGACGATCGTCTTGCAAAAAATCACTCGCATCTTTGTCATACCATTTTCCAAACAAGCAATCAAAAGCGTCTACGTCTCCAATTTTTTCGCCGTCTAGCACACGCTTTGCAATCTCCATAAGCTGCCACATATCCCATTTTGCCTGACCTGGCGGGTCGAGCGCTTTTTCAAACACTGCCGTTCTGCGCTCTCCATTTCCAAATGCGCCCTCGCGTTCTATCCACATAGCACTAGGCAAAACCACGTCGGCATATTGCGTGGTGAGTGTTGGATAAACTTCACTTACCACTATAAACGCATCAAAGATGCCTTTTTTGTCTCCCTTTCCCAAAAAACGAGTTAAATTAGGCATAGAAACTGCCCAGTTGTTGTTTGCGCTCCACAAAAAATCGATGTTGCCCTTCGATAACTCACGAAAAATCTTAACCGTGTGATAGCCTTGTTTTGATATGGCTTCCAAACGTCCTTCGGGCAAATCCCAAACGGCTTCTGAATATCTGCGATGTTGCTCGGTGGCCACCACCAAATCGGCAGGCAAACGATGAGAAAACGTGCCCACTTCACGCGCTGTGCCGCATGCAGAAGGCTGACCTGTAAGAGAAAACGGTCCACATCCAGGCTTTGCAATTTTGCCAGTGAGCAAATGGATGTTATAGATGTTGTGGTTCATCCATGTTCCGCGGTTGTGTTGATTAACGCCCATAGTCCAAAGGCTCATGATGCGCTTGTTCGGATCTGCAAAAACAGACGCAAGCTCTCGAAGATCTGCCTCAGGCACACCTGAGAGCTTAGATGTGTAATCAAATGTGTAAGGCTCTAGTCGCTTTGCATATTCATCAAATGATATAGATTGCACATCACTCGATTTTTGACCAACATCTGATGCATCGTAAGTGTCTTGCGTGGAATTGCCTATGTTTTCACTCCCCTGCTTGAATTGCAGATGTTCGCTAACGAAAGCCGAGTCATATTTCTTTTCACTCACCAAATAATTTGCGATGCAGTTGGCTATAGCTAGATCTGTGTTTGGTTTGAATATCATAACTTTATCTGCACTGGCAGAAGTGCGTGTGGTTATGGTAGTTAAATCATAGTGTTTAACGCCTTCCCCCGAAAGCTTTCTGGCTGTCAAGCGCGAATATAGCATCGGGTGTGCTTCTGCCATGTTTGCACCCCACGTTACAAACACGTCTGCTTTGTCGATATCTTCATAGCAGCCCGCAGGTTCATCTGTTTGAAATATGTTCATGAAAGCCACCACGGCACTCGCCATGCAAAGACGCGCATTTGGGTCTATGTTGTTTGACAAAAGCCCTGCTTTCCAAAACTTAGCTGTGGCATAGCCCTCTAAGATTGGCTGTTGACCGCTGCCCCAATAAGCCAAGCGGTTTTTGTCCGCCTTCCAAGTTTCGCGAAGTTTCGATGCAACCAAATCGAGTGCTTCATCCCATGTGGCCTCGCGCAAGCCAGACTCACTGCCCTTAGTTGATTTGTCATCGCGGATAAGCGGTTTTGTCAACCTGTCTTCACCATATAAAACTTTGGCTAAATAATAGCCTTTCACACAATTCAGGCCCCTGTTTGATTCGTTATTCGGGTCTCCTGTTACTGAAATCAGCTTGCCGTCTTTCACTTCACACAAAACTCCGCAACCACATCCGCAAAATCTGCACACTGCCAAGGTTGTTTTTGTGCCTGTTGCACTATTTTGTGTTTTGGGGCTACACCCCACAAGCGCAGATGTGCCGCCAGCTG
>CAVEFW010000158.1:0-7095 GCA_963615035.1 Phocaeicola dorei | reverse complement strand
AACTAAGCAAATTGTCGTTCTTAAGTCATCAAACATTTCAACTATATTTGTAGTCAGCGAAGACCCAATAAACTATGGCAGGTCATATATTGAGGCAGACCCAGAGCACAATTTAAGTGCGAACGTCAATATTATTGCCGTAAACCCAAGCGGCAAAATTATCTATTCTGGTGTCGATAATTCCGACACAATAAAAGGTCGTGGAAACACTACTTGGAATTATAAAGCCAAGCTCCCATATCAGATAAAACTTAATAAAAAAACAGACCTGCTCGACTCTGGTAAATCTGAAAATAAAGCAAAAAAATGGATTTTGCTTGCAAATGCAGGAGATTGCACACTTTTGCATAACTCCATCATCTTGAATACTGCGATGGAGCTAGGGTTGGGTGAATCCACAGAAAACAAGCCGTGTGATTTGATGTATGACGGGGAATATAGAGGGTCTTATTTGCTATGTGAAAAAATAGAAACAGGTAAAGGTCGCATAAATATCGACGATTTAGACGATGCAAATGAAAGTGCTAATCCAGACATTAATTTCAAAGAACTTCCCACCGAGCAATCCGAAAATAAATATGGAATGACAATGCAATATGTAACGGGCGCTAGCAACCCTGAAAATATCACAGGTGGATACATAATTGAAAATGATAATGCGTTTGGAAAAAGTGAGGCCTCTTGGTTTGAATCTAATGTTACAACTAGGGAAATTTTTGCCCTAAGAAGCCCAGAATATGCGACAAAAGAAGAAGTCACATATGTAAGCGAGCTGTTTGAGGAAGGAATGCAAGCCTTGCACAACAATGGCGTAAACCCACAAACTGGAAAAACGATGAGCGATTATTTTGACCTAGATTCACTTGCGAAAACGCTGCTTGTAAACGAATTTTTCAAAAATATAGATTCTTTTTTCTCATCTACATATTTTATAAAGAAAGCAGATGAAGATAAATTTTATTGTGAGCCTGTTTGGGATGCCGATGCTACATTTGGGCTTCGTACAGAAAATGTATCTCATGGTGTAGCTTATACCTATTGGGGTTATTTCACATCGAACAGAGGGATAGCAAATATTGCAACAAACGTGCCTGAATTTCGCACAATTACTGCCAACATCTACAAACAAGAGTTTGCACCTTTGATAAAAAACATTTTGCTGGGCAACTCCAGCGCAAAGGGAAAATATGTAAGATCGATTGCATCTTATATAGATGAAATCGCACCATCTGAAAAAATAGATTGCACAATATTTGGTTTAACTTATTTTGCCAACATCCTTGCACCATATCCCACGTGGGAAGACAACCTAGAAAACATGGTCAACTACGTGAAATGGCGATATGATTGGTTTGACACTGAAATTAACAAATGGTTTGACGAAAACTACACAACCGAAAACTTTAAGCCCGTCTATAAGGGAGTGGATTATTCGTTGGTGTTTGACCCCATATATTACAGTCAACACAACAAAGAAGTAACTCAGCAATATGACACGTATGATCAGTTGTTTTATCACTTTAGAACGTGTGGTTTTGTGGATGGATTGCAAGGCTCTGCAAATTTCAATGTTTGAAGTTACATGAGAAATAACCCGAGTTTGGTCGAAATGTATGGAAACAACTTGGAGGCATACTATACCCACTATTGCACCACGGGTTACAAGCAAAGGCTTAAAAGTTGGTAGGTGCATTTAACTATTGCAAGACGGAAATGGTAATAAAATGGTGCCCCCGAGATGATTCGAACATCCGGCACATGGTTTAGGAAACCACTGCTCTATCCCCTGAGCTACGGGGGCATTGTTTGTGTGTTTTGCGCTTTGCGCGTTGTGTGTTGCTCGCATCGTGCGCTGTGCGCTTTGCACGTTGTGCGTTGCACATTGGGCGCATTGCTCGCGTTGGGCGCGTTTCGCAAAACTCGCACGCAAACTCGCGATATTGTATCACTAAATCATTGAAAGCAACGCATAACACACAACACCAGCCACTGCGCACCACAAAAGACTTTTCGTGAGACGCGCAACCACCACCACAACCAATGCAGCCAACAATGGTGCAGACGCTGGCCAAAAACCGTCTGAGAACATGCCAGGAGTTAACAGATCGTTTGCCACCAATGCTGCAAAGGCGGCAGGTGGGATAAAATTTAACACGCGCTCAACGCTTTCTGGCAATTCTTTGCCTTTAAGCAAAAACAGAGGAGCTATGCGACATATCAAGATGGTTATGGCGCAACATCCAAAAACGATGAAGAACTCGGTCCAAGACATGCTCATCAAACGCCACCTGTTGAATTGTTTTTGCCAGTGCTAAAGCGCACGTCTTCACGCTTTCGCACCCGAGTCGCACGTGCACGCACGCGCAAACGATATGTAACTTCTGCCACTAAAACACCCGCGCATGCCCCAAGCAAAATGGCAGGGCCAGAAAGTCCCACCACTTTGCACACATACACGCCCACGAATGCAAATAACATGGCGCAGATGTTTTCTATGGTTAACTTTTGCGTAACCGTAAGACATATAAATATCGATGTCATTGCAAATGAGGCTATGGCCACGGGCACTCCTATGGCTCCCCCCACCAACACACCTAGAAAGTTGCTCCAAGCCCAAGAGCTTTGAGACAACAAGTTAACTATCAACGCGCGATTAACGCTCCATTCGCCCTCGCGAAAACGCTCTATCGAAACGCCGAAACTTTCATCTGTTACTGTGGCACCAAAGAAAAATGTGAGCAATTTGCTTGCTTTTGTTACATATGGCGCAAAGCTTGCTGAATATAGAAGTTGTCGCATGTTAACAAAGCTTATGGAAGCAATTATGCTGGATAGCGGGTTGGCCGCAAGATACATGTTTGGCAACATAAACTGACCAGCGCCTGAATAAAAAAGATAAGAAAGCATGAGCACCTGCAAGCCATTTAGCCCGATAGATGAGCACAAGATGCCACAAGGAATGCCGATGGCCACATAACCCAACATCACAGGCATGGCTGCACGAGCTGCTATTTTAAAATCCTTTTTAGAAACCATATAAAATCACACAGACAAAATCACATAGACAAGATGAGGCAGACGCAAAACACGATGCCTTTAGTTTTCATACAACAGATCTAGAAGTTTCTGCGCTGCTTCACCTGCAAGCAAACCATCCACATCAAGCGTGAGGTCTGCGTATTTTTCATAGAGAGGTATGCGTTGATCATAGACATCTTTTAGTTGAACTGTGCTAGAAGTGCTGGCGTTTTGCAAAACCACCCCGCGCGCTTCCATGCTCTCACACCCAATGCGACTTATCAGCTCTTCAAAACTCACGCGCAGATATATTACACGGCCAATCGATTTCAGATGCTCCATAGCACTTGAAGTGTATATGGCACTTCCACCAGTAGAAATAATGGTCGGAGAGCTAGTTTTAATTCCTTGCAAAATGCTTGATTCTTTTTCTATGAAGCCTTGTGTGCCAAGTCTGTTTATAAGCACGGGCAACACGCATCCACACACTTCTTGAATGAGCAAATCCACATCTAGAAACTTCATGTTGAGCATTTTTGCTGCCACAACACCCAAAGTAGATTTACCTGCACCGGGCATTCCTATAAGCACTATGTTGTTTTTATTTTTGTCTTTCATTGTTGTATCAATCCTTTTTCTAGCTCTCAATAGCTAATCATGAAAAATTTCTGTTAGCTTCTTTAATAGTTGAACAGACATGCATTCATCGTCTTTTTCTTTGTTAGTTTTTGCAGCGATGTTTTTTAGCGCATCTAGTGCGTCATTTTCACACACAAAGGCTGTATCGTAAAATATAAGCGCGTAAATCATCAATTCATCACATGCTTTTGCATCATCTGGCATGTGCTCTGCGTTTTTGCCAAGGCTTTCAAACCAAGAGTTCAGTGCCTTGCATTCTGCCGCCAAGTTTTGCCCAGCCTGTGTTCTGCGAGGCATATAGTTTGCAATAACCAGCATAAATATAACAGATATAACAGATGCAAAAATAAGCGTATTGCTTCCTGAAAACGCTTTTACCAACACGCCCAAAACAATCAACACAATGCAACACACTATCAGCCTTCTTTGCCATTTAATGCCCTGCACTTCAAAGATGTTTTCCCTTTTCACCTCAGAAGTTATCTTTTCGTGCCAGGCGTGCAATGCTCCATCGAAATCGTCTGGTTGTTGATGTGCAAAAGCCTGCAAATTCTCAAAAGAGACCGAAGTGTTGTCTTGTTCTTCACTCGCGCATAAATTGTTAGCCACTCCTAACAATTCCAATGTTGCCTTTGAACAGGCATTTTGTTCGATTTTATCGTCTTGTTCGGGTTTTGCGCCATTCTCTGTATTTGCGTCATTTCCAGATTTTTCTTCGCCATTTTTTTCTATGCCGTCTTTTTCTTGCGCTCCTTCGTTCTCTTTTTTGTCAGTTTTTTCTTTGGCGTCTTTTTCCTCGCTGGCTTTTCCCTTGCCAGTTATTTCGCTCTCATTCAACACAAAGAAAAAATTTCCATTTTTAATGTCTGCTTCATTTTTGCATTCTATGCGAATGCACCCTTTGAACATCAGATAGAAAATAGAAGCTAAAATCTCGCGTGAGCTTTCTCTGTTCCACCTCAAAAGCCGCCCCAGAATTGCCGGATGCAATTTTGTGTTTGGGGCACATCTGCGAATAGAAGCTATATTTTCAGGCTTATGGTCGCGACCGTATAGCAAATATATAAAAAGGCTTAGCAAAATAAAAAATGCGCACACGCCCAGAGATGCAATGTCTACTATATTTCCCCTCAAGATGGCTGCGCATGCTGTGTCTGCCCATTTTTGCTCGCTAGTTTGTATCAAGTTTAGGCGCATGTCTTTTGAATGAGATGTAACTTCGCGCACGTTTGGCAAATTTGAGAGCCACACAACAGGAAAAGTTATGTGCATATTCGCACTCTGATTTGCAGCCACATCTGTTGCGCGATAATTCACAGAGCCTGCGTTGTCTATAGAGATTGTGGAAGTGTTGGGCGCATGACTCCAAGCATTCACATTCACACCTGGCAAAACTTCGATGCTAGCGGGCACTGGAACGTGCACACTAAGCGATACGTTATCAACACTCACTGGCCACTCTGCACTGAGAAACGTCCAGTCAATTTCTGCTACGTCTCTCCACGCTTGTGCTCCAAAGCCTATTGAATATTCAAGAGAAAACATGGTGTTTGTGTAATTGTTCTCTATATTGTAGTTGTTTTCTATATTGTGGTTGCGCTCTGCATTGCTTCCCGCATCTGCTGTGTTGGCACCATCTATATTGCTTTTCGCATCTGTTGTGCCAGCAGCATCATCTTTTCCAACAAACAGATAAACCACACCCGCGCTATGGTCTATCGCATATTTATTTGCTCCTGGGCCCACGCCATCATGCCCATTTGTTCGCCTCCAGCTTTCATCAAATGAAACAATCGAAAATTCACACGTTTGTGTGGCATTTCCCCGTGCATCCAACGTGCTCATGCGCACTTCGCGCATATCAAAGCGCGAATTGTCATTTAAGTCTTCATATGCCAACTTGATGCACGTTGTGTTACTGGAGAGTTGCAACGTGCGATAATCTATGACGCTTATCGACGAATCCAAATTCACGTTCGCTGATATTGTAATGTTGGAATTTGTGAAAGTTGGCTTGTTGAACACCTTGTTATATATGCTTTGCGGCAGATTTGAAACGAACAGCGCAAGAACAAGCAACACTACAAAAATCACGCAACCCACAACTTTCGTATTTTTGTGGGTGTAGAAATGATTTTTTTTCATTTGGTTCCTTTTCGTGCTTGCAATTTTTCGATCATCTATATTTTAGAGCATACGCGCAATATGCATAAGAACAAAAAATCCCCTTTGAAAATAATCGCGTAACTTTAATGCGGATTTGCAAAATTCAGTTCTTGCAACTTTGTGTTCAACACGTTATCATAACGCACTGCACCGCGGAGAGCTGACCGAGAGGCCGAAGGTGCTCGCCTGCTAAGCGAGTATACTCCAAAAGAGTATCTGGGGTTCGAATCCCCAGCTCTCCGCCACGCATCTTCTGATTATCTGCAATTTATGAACTAGAAACATCATGCCTATCAAAGTACAAAACGACTTGCCAGCCAAAGCTGTGCTCGAAGATGAAAATATTTTTGTGATGGACGAAAAACGCGCCACCGCGCAAGATATTCGCCCGCTTAAAATTGCAGTTTTGAATCTCATGCCCCTAAAAGAGCAAACAGAGCTAGACATTTTGCGTTCTTTATCAAATACTCCGTTGCAAGTGGATGTGACATTTGTTGTCCCCACCACGCACGAGTCGAAGAACACGAGCGTCTCTCACCTAAATCGCTTTTATCAAACGTTTAATGACATTAAAAGTGAACGTTTGGATGGACTCATCATTACGGGCGCGCCACTTGAAAACATGGCGTTTGAGGAAGTGGATTTTTGGGATGAGATGTGTGAAATTATGGATTGGTCTCGCGACAATGTGACGAGCACCATCTATCTTTGCTGGGCGGCGCAAGCAGGTCTATATCATCACTACGGCATAGAAAAACACATTTTGCCAAGCAAACTCTTCGGTGTGTTTAAGCACAAAGTGACGGATAGAAATGTGCCTCTTTTGCGTGGTTTTGACGATGAATTTTTGATGCCGCATTCGCGTCACACTGAAATAGACATTGAAAAAGCCGAGGCCGACCCGCGCATCAAAGTGTTAGCAAAAAGTAAGGAAGCGGGAATAGGCATTGCGATGGCAGACAATGGCAGAGAGATATATATTTTGGGTCACCCAGAATATGAGCGCCTCACGCTGGACGCGGAATATAAGCGTGATTGTGCCCGCGGCTTGGATATCGCCATTCCTGAGAATTATTACCCTGATGATAACCCCGAGAAAAAGCCACTTCTCACGTGGCGTGCGCACGCAAACAATATCTATACAAATTGGCTGAACTATTATGTTTACCAAATAACTAGATATAATCTCTACGGTGCACCCACCACGTTTCATAGGTATCTCTAGCACGCGCGATGTTCGGCGTGCGATGTGCTCGTGTGCAACGCGCGGTC
>CAVEFW010000157.1:0-3968 GCA_963615035.1 Phocaeicola dorei | reverse complement strand
ATAAAACATCATAAGAGAGGCGAACATGATTACACGTCAGCAAACATATCTTGAATTTTTGTCCACCCCGCGCGTGCGCATGGCCATTCCTGTTTTTCAGCGCGTGTACACTTGGGGCGTTTGGCAATGCGACGAACTTTTTGAAGATATCATCAAAGCAGGGTCTAGCGAAGAGGACCATTTCATAGGCAGCATTGTTTACACAAAAGAAGAACTTTTTCCCGAACATAATACGCATTTAGCCGAACCTTCAGACGCGACAGAAAAAACTTTATCTATAGATTGCGAAGACGCAGGTAAAGATGGAAACAAAAACGCAAGCCCCGCCGACATAGACACTTCTGAAAAAATAAGCTTGTTCAACATAGTGGATGGTCAGCAGCGCACCACAACCACATATCTTTTGCTCATAGCCCTGCGTGATTATTTACAAGAACACAACAGCAAAGTGTGCAATCTTTCGCCTGAAGATATCGAGGATACTTATCTTTATATGGATATAGACGCGCTGGATGAAAAAACTACAGAAAGCGTGCAAAACGCACCTGATGGCAGTGCCGCCACAACTAAAGACGCATCAACAAATAAAACGCAAGCGCAACCTCGAACGCTGAAATTTATTGCAGCACCAGCAGACAAAGCCACGCTTGCTGCAATCTTAAACAAAACACCCATGCCAGAGAGTTACCTGGTGTCGAAGTGCGTGGTAGACAACTATAACTATTTCAAAGAAATGTTACCTAAAACTAACTTAGATGTAATGTGGCGCGGCTTGAGCAATTTGTTTGCAATAGTTGTGGAACTAGGGCAAACAGACAATCCGCAGCTTATTTTTGAGGGCATAAACTCGAAAGGCATGAGCCTTGCCACCAGCGATCTTTTGCGCAACCGCATGTTTTTTGAACAGGATACACCCACACAAGAACGCTTGCTTAGTCAATATTGGGAACCGCTCGAGGCACTTTTTGAAGATGACCCAACTCAAAACCACTTCAATGCTGCCATAAGGCGTTGGCTTGTCGAGCAAGACTCATCGCTTGAAGACAGAAGCCGATGGGAGTTATATAGCGTGTTTCGCAAATACATAGACAAGCATTATCCAAATTCCACGGAAAAATTGATGCAAGAGCTTTTGGAGAGCTGCACAGAATTTAAGCACATGATAAAAAGTCCGCCGATGAGAAAACACCTAGATTGGGCAGAAGGACACACCGAATTTAATGGCGCGAGCGGTCATACAATGTTTGGATAGGGAGTGCATATGAAAACGCAACAATTGCAATTCTTGGATTTTCTGGCAAAACAAAACACGCAATTCACAATTCCTGTGTATCAGCGCATATATTCTTGGACTAAAACGCAGTGCGAAGAACTTGCAGAAGACATCATGCGTGCGGGAAGTGGGGGCACGACGCACTTTCTAAGCATGACGCTTTACATGGAAAACACAGAAGATGCTGCTAAAGAAGACGCTAAAGATGGCGCCAGCGATAACGCTGCTGCTAGTGCAGCAAGCGCGACGAGTGCGAATGGCGCAAATAGTGATAATAGTGCGGCGAGCGCGAGCGGCACAAACAGCGAAAATAGCACAACTCACCTAGACATAATAGACGGTCAGCAGCGCATAGCCACCACAACCATCATGCTCACAGCCCTGCGTGATTTTCTAGAAAAGTCGGGCGTGTGCGTTAAAAACATTCACGAAAACGCTGCATATTGCAATGAAACTATCAAAGCAAAAGATATTCACAACAAGTTTTTGGTTACAGTTCCTAAAGATGAGCTAAACAACGCTGCATCTGAACAGTCGAAAGTGCGTCTGATAGGCCCTGACAAAGACACGCTGGACTCACTTATTTTTAAGAGCGAAAAACCAACACGACCATCTAGGCGCATAACTGACAACTATCAATTCTTCATGGACTTCTTTGCAAGTGAAGATTTTGATGTAAATGTTTTTTGGAGCGGTGTGTGTGAGTTGATAATCATCTCTGCACAAATAGACCAAGCAGACAAAGCTCAAACAATTTTTGAGGGCTTGAACACAAAGGGCATTCCGCTTACTGCGGCAGACTTAATTCGTAACTATTTATTGGTAGCGCAAACGCGCGAAGAACAAGAGCGACTTTACACAGAATATTGGAAGCCCATGGAGATAATGTTTGAAGACGACATTTTAAGTTCTGGGTCATTGAAATTAAACACGGGTTTGCGCATGTGGTTGGCCATCCGTTTCAAGAAAATGTGCATTTCAGACAGGTCGCGCACGTATTATTACTTCAAGCGTTATATGGAAACAGAATATACGGGCACAGTGGAAGATCTGTTGGATGAGCTGCGCAGTTTTTGCTATATGTGGGCAGAAAACTATAAATTCAACGAAGGACGCATGCACTGTTCAAAATTTGCGTGGGCGAAAAAGGGTCGCCCGCTGACTATCGCCGAGCGTCAGGTGGCAGCTGGCTTTAAAGCGCGGGCGCGACGTGCTGCGGAAGCCGCCTATAACAAAGAAGCGCATCGTCAAAGCTCCATGGCAGGAAATGAAGTGACAGCCCTTCTTCCAAATTTTCATCGTGGTATGATATAGCGCACATTTCGCAACACACTGTGCCACCGCGCAAATTTTGCAATGTACTTTACACACGCGTGCACGTTTTGCAATACACTTTGCACGCGCGTGCACATTTTACAACACATTGTGACCGCACACATTTTGCAATGCACCTTGCCCGCACACATCAATTTTTAGGGAGTTTTCGTGAGTGAAAAAAATATAAGCAACACAGACACAACAACTCAAGATGCGGAGGTCATGGAAATTCCAGACACGCTTGAGTATTACATGGTAACACCTGATGGCACAGAAATTGGGTTTGTGGCGAAAGACGAAAATGGCGAGGTGCAAGAGTATCTTTACCCTAAAGAAGATAGGTCAACTTTTTTTCTGTTGGAACAAGCTTATAAACAATTAAACCAGGCAACATCTATAAAAGGTGCGGCGGGCAGTCTTGTGTCAAGTGGTGCAAACACTGTGGGCGGAGTTGTGAACAAAGTTGCTGGAAAACAAGTGGTAGACACTAAAAAAATTAGCGAAAAGGTGGGTGTCAATTCACACAATCAAACCGCAGCGAAAAATGCACAAGATGACGATGATGCCGTAACATCAGACGATCTGAAAGACATGTTTGGCACTTTTAAGGAAGTGGCGATAGAGGGATATACGGCTATATCTGGCGTGTTAGATCAGGTGGACGATGTGCGCGATCAGATAGACGACATCAACCCTAAAAAACGAAGGGCTCGCAGACGTGCTGAACGTGCAAGCGAGCGTGCAAATGAACGCGCAGCAAATAAGCAAAAACAAGCCATGTCAAATCGCACGCTAGACGCTAACAATCTTGATTCTGCCGCCCAAGGCACCAAGTGCAATGTCGAAAACCTCGAGGTTATTCAACTTCAAAATTCCAACTCGCAGAACAACACACAGAACAGCTCGCAGACCACTCCGCAAAACAATTCACAAAACGGCTCACAGTCCATTCCACAAAACATCCCGCAAAACAATTCACAAAACGGCTCACAAAATATGTCGCAAAGCGGCTCGCAAAACACGTCGCAAAATGCAGCTGAAACTCAAAAATCTGGCAATTCGCAAAAATCGGACGATGCGGCAGACAGCGCAACACAAACAAATGGTGAAACAAAAACAAATGTTACACAAAAAAATAAAGACACAGAAACTTCAATAGATTTAGAAAATCCGTTAGAAGCAAATAAATCTTTCAGTTCACAGAATGATAAAAATGCTTCAATTGATAAATTTTCTAATTAATTGCCGATTTTAGTATGGTTTGGCAATTATCATTGATTAATCAAGCACTCTCCTTAACGTGAAGTAACCTTGTGCGGTTATAATCGCGTAACTTTAATACGGGTTTTACAGAAAAGACTTCCAAATCTCTTAGATA
>CAVEFW010000156.1:0-13954 GCA_963615035.1 Phocaeicola dorei | reverse complement strand
CGGGCACGCTTAAAGGCATTGGCATTGCAGCTGCTGCCGCAGGCTTAGCGATTGCTGGTGCATTCGTAGTAGATGAGATAGGCAAATATCAAGACCGCCTCGAAAAAACCCGCAAATCTAGCGACCTTATGAAAGATAGTATGAGTGCGCTAACTTCATATACGCCTAGCTTGTCATCTGCCATGCAAAACGCGGCAAACTCCACAGGGGCTGTGGACAAGCAAGCACAAAGCACTACAGAGAGCATGAATAAAATGCGTGAGAGCGTGGCACAAGCATATGACGCTATGGTGCAAGCAAACACTAATTATGCAAATACTAAAGGCATGATGGATGAATGTTTGGCAGTGCTTCAAGATACCAACTCATCATATGAAGACGCAGCCGCTGCAGTTGAGATATTCAATGCTCAAGCAGGCACAAATCTTGAAGTTGTGCAAAACGCGGCTGGCGGCTATGACATTTTAAAAGATGGCGTTGTGCAGACGCGTGAGCAGATAGACCAACTCAGCGCAAGCATTGAAGCGCAAATGCTAAAAGAGATGGCTACCGAGCAATACAAAGATGTATATGAAGCTAAAGCCAAAGCATTAAACGAACAAACAGCGGCACAAGAGGCACTCACACGCGCCCAAGAAAAAATGCTTGAATTAGAACAAGCAGGCGTTACAGGTGAGAGATGGCAAGAACAGGCAGAAATTGTAAGTCAAGCCAAAGCAAATTTTGATGAGTGCACCCAAGCAGTAGAGAGCACTACTAAAGCCGAAGAGCTGTTAAAACAACAAATAGCCATCGCGAACCAAGCAATGGCAGACCCAACAGGCATGAGCGCATGGGTTGCAAATTCAGTGCAAGTTCAAGCAGCATTGCAAAACAGCGGGAAAAGTTTAACTGACTTTTCAAATAGTTTGGATAATACAGGTGCAAGCACTCAATATTTATCCACGCTTACCCAAGAGCAACTAAACCAAATGGCAGCAAATTATGATGGCACTACAAGTTCGATTATTAGCCAGTTGGTCGCATTCGCAGGCGAGGTAACACCAGAAGCGCAAGCAGCCGCACAAAACTTAAAAGACGGCATGTCTTCAGAAGACGCAAACATTGTAAACAATATATCCACGCTTACAGGGATAAGCACAGATAAACTTTATGCAATGGGCGCACAATGTGGCGTGGCTGGTTCATCTGATATGGCGCAGTTTGCCGCAGGCATTGCAAGCAAGCAAAGCGAAACAGGCCAAGCAGTGGACTTAAACGCCCAAGAGGTTCAACAGCTGCGCGATGATAATTTTGATGCTTCTAGTTGGGGCAGTCATTTAGGACAAAACTTTGCAAATGGCATTAGTAATGCTGTTAGTGCCGTAAGCAGTGCTGCGTCAAGTTTGGCAAATGCTGTTATGAGTGTGCTTGGCCACTCTATCCCAAAGGCAGGCCCACTCAGAAACCATGGCAAAGGCGAGATTGAATGGGGCGAACACTTAGTTGCAAACTTTGCACGCGGCATGACTAACAACATCGATCTCATTAAAAAAGCAAGCGCAAAGATTGCAAAGACAGTGGACGATGAACTTGACACCCAGCGCACAGCACAATTTAGCGTAAGTGCAAGCCGCGCGGCATATCAAGCATCACTTCCAAATGTTTCTCAAAATGTAAGCGTTCAAAACCAACTAAGCAAAGCCGATATATACGATGTGGTGAGTGCTGTTGTAAGTGGCAAGACAGACCAGCAAGTGGCCATCTATATGGACAGCAAACAAATTGCATCCACCATCGCAAAGCCGATGAACAAAGAATTAGGAAAACTAGCAAGAAGGGCGGGTTAGAATGAAAAGACCACCAAATACGCGCATGATTGTGGGCGGTGTAGATCTAACCGACCGCTTTAATATATGGTTTACAGATGAATACACTTTGGGCACGCCTGAAATCTTAGACGGATACATCGAGCCTAAAGGTTCAACGCGTGGGCGAGTATATTTAGATGAGCCAGTTTTTGGCGATGTTTCTTATGGTGTGCGAGAGCAGTCTTTTACGTTCATTTTGCCTTATCCACAAGACTTTGAGCGCACAAAGCGCGAGATGATGAACATGTTGCATGGGCGAGAGTTCGACTATTCGTTTTCGTTTGACCCTGAATATACATATCACGGCAAATTTGAAATAGATGAACACTACACCGAGTTTCACATCGGATACATAAAACTAAATGTAACAGCCGAGCCGTTTAAGACTAAAAACAGCAACATCTATCGCTTGAATGCAGCGGGTGGCGTTATGTATGTATTTGAAAGTGGAAGAATGCCAGTGCGCCCACAGGTTGATTGTGCAACTCCAACAAGTTTTACATTCAATGGCGAAACTACAGAGGTGGGCGCGGGTTCATATTATCTAAACAACGTTTTATTCACCGAAGGCGAAAACTGGCTATATGTGAACAGTTTGAAAACATATACCACTGAGTGGAGTTATTTAGCAAAAGGTGCAGACGGTGCTATGACGTGGAGTGCGGCACTGCCTTTGCGCTGGGACGCGCTGGCTAATGTATACGATAATGAAGCAGACATGAAAGCGCGCGAAAAGGTAAACAGTTGGGCTGAACTTCGTCCACTTTTCACATGGTCGCGCATAAACAGCGCAAAAAAGGCGTGGAGTTATTACAACTATAAACCCGCTTATGCGCTCAATTTAGACACTACAGTTTATTTAACTTACGAATGGAAGGATTTATAAATGGCAACTAAAACCACAAATTTAAGTCTTACAAAACCAGATGGCTCAGATTATGTAGACATAAGCGTGTTAAACACAAACTTTGATGTGCTGGATAAATTAGGCGTTTCTTATTGTGCGAAGTCATACACCACCACAACAAGCGCAGATTTATCTTTTACATGGTATGTGCGCACATGGAGCGATGGCAGATGTGAATGTTATGGCACAGCCACATGGTCTGGCACGCCTAGTCTTTATTGGGGCGGTAGTCTGTATTACAACAACTTAAGTTACACATTGCCAGTTACTTTTTCAGGCAAACCGTGTCAAGCAATAAGCGTGGACAGCGGAAACTTGTTTTTCCCGATGGTGCAAGGTGGCGCTATCCATCTTGTTTCACCTATTAAAACAAACTTTGATGGCACTATAAGCATGCAAGTAACAGGAAAACTAGCATAATGTATAGCGTTTTATATGGAAATATTCACTTGCATTTGCCGTATTCAACTGATTGTTTAAGTGAAATAGACATCACGGGTAATCTAAACGAATGCTCAACTCTTACATTTGAAATCCCTGAAAGTCATTCGCGCTATGAGATGATCCAAAACAGAGCACATGAACAAGTGCGCGTGTTAGATGGCGAAACACTGCTTTTTTGCGGGTTTGTGTATGAAATTGAGCGCGATATATACAACACACTCACTGTTACGTGTAAAAGCGATCTGAAATATTTAGATGACACAATTATTCGCCCATATTGCACAAATGCATCTAGCAGCGATTGGCAAAAGGGAATGATTGTGGCACCGTCTGACCCTGAGAGTTTGTTTCGTTGGTATATCGAACAACACAACGCGCATTGCATGAGTGCCAAACACTTTGAAATAGGCACAAATGAAGGCTGGCGATTTGATGCAAACAATTATATCTATCGCGCGTCAAGCGTAACGCCCACCACGCTCTCAGAGATTAGCGAAAAGTTGATAGACAGTTTAGGCGGATTTTTGTTTGTGCGATATAGCGAAAATGGCACGCGTTATATTGATTGGCTAGAAAACTGCGAAAGCGTGAGCACAAACTTAATAGATTTTGGCTTAAACATTACAGATTTTGTGCGCACAGACACTACAGATGGCTTATATACGGCTATTCGCCCCGAGGGACGCACACAAAGCACAAGTGAAACCACAAGCGAAGATGCGCAATATATAAACCCGACAATTGAGCGCGATAAAGAGGGTAATCCATCAGGCATTGCAGACGGTGAAATAGAAACAGACTACTTCAAGCAAGGCGATGTTATCTATTGTCAAAGCGCGGTGGATGCATATGGATATATTGAAAATGCTTGCAGTTTTGAAGACTGCGAAACCCCTAGTGGTTTGCTTAGCGCGGGTTTGAAGAAATTAAAAACGCTTATCGCCCCGTCCACCAGCATAGACATTGGCGCATATGATTTGCGCACTCTAGGTGTTAAAGACCCCTTGCAAGTGGGAACGCTTGTTCGCGTGCGCTCAAAACCAAATGGCATAGATGAATATATGCTTGTTAGTGGGTGCACGCTTGATTTAGTCAACCCTGAACAAACATCATACACCCTAGGCGTGGTGGACAACTCATTAGTGCAAACGCTTAATGCGTCAATAAATAAATCCACAGATGACGCTGTAAGCCTGCGCGATGAGATGGATAAAACAGGACAAAAAGCCACCGACGCGAAAACAGCCGCAGACACCGCAGAACAAAAAGCAACCGACGCCAAAACCGAAGCAGATAAATTAGTGCAACGTGCAGACGCAGGCGATTTTGACGGGCAAAGCATGGCTATAAATGGTATAAGCCAACTAAAAAATGGTCAAGGCAGCGCCACGCTTACCATCAAAATATTTACAGGCTCGAATGTAATCGAAAACAAAGCCGCACTTGTTGCAAAATATGGAAGCGAAACAGAGATTAAGTGGTTCGAGAAAAAACGAGGCTCAAGTGATTACACAGAAGTCGACACCGAACGCATTTCAGATGACGGCTTTAGCTTGTCTGTTACATCTGATGATGTGGACGGCTGGACGTTTTACCAAGCAGCGCTATATGTAGAACAACGCCGACGCTTACTTACAGGCCATACTATGACCGACCCTCAAGACGGTTATAGCGTGGTGTTAAGTTCAGATAATCTGATTTTTCCTGCAACATCAAAAGGCGCGCTTGCCCAAACACAGACTGTTACATGGTCTGCATTTTGTGGCAGCGATGATATAACAGACGGTGGCTCACAGATTTATAATTTTCAATATCCAAGTGCGCTAATGAGTGCAACATATGACCAAAACACCCACACGATAACCATCACGCCAAAAGAAACACTTACAGAAGATGTTACCTTAAGCGTAACGTTTATGATTGATTACACGGGCCCTGAAGTGTGGATTGAAAAAACTATTACTTGCACTCTTGCACGCGATGGTGAAGACGGGCGAGGGGTTGTATCTAGCACATCTATGTTTGCACTAGATACGCAAAGTGAAACCGCACCCACATCTTGGCTTGCTGAAGTGCCCACGATGACGCCTGAAGAAAAATATTTGTGGACATATGATGAAACGCAATATTCAGATGATACGAAAGAAACCACAGAGCCACGCATTATAGGCGTATATGGTGAAACGGGCGCACAAGGCGAAACAGGAGAAACTGGTGTAGGCGTAAGTGATGTATTGCAGCAATACTATAAATCAACGTCTGCCACAGAGCCCACGGGTGGCGAGTGGAGCGACACACAGCCCGACTTTAGCACAGGCGAATATATATGGGAGCGTCAAGTAATCACGTGGACAGATGGCACGCAAACACAAACAACGCCTATTCTCTCGCAGATTGCACAGAAAAGCGCGCAGGCACTGGATAGCGCAGACACGGCTATCACAAACGCTGCAACCGCGCAAAACACGGCTGACACAGCTATCACAAACGCTGCCAGCGCACAGAATGCCGCAGACACCGCACAGAACGCAGCCAAAAGCGCGGCTAATAAAACGCATTATGCGACTTGTTCAACCACTAAAACAACGGTGGCAAAAGTAGCAACACTCAGCCCCACAACAGACACGTTAACTTTGGCAGTTGGTGTGTGTGTATATGTAAAGTTTACATATGAAAACACAGCAAGCAACCCAACACTCAATGTAGCAAGCACGGGAGCCAAGCCTATATATACAAACGGTGGCAAGTATGCATATTGGAGCGCGGGTCAAACAGTGCTTTTCACATATGACGGCTCAAATTGGCGCGTGGCGTCTGAGCCCGTTTATGCGTCCACTGTTACGGTGGGCAATAGTGCGGCAAGCAATGTATATATAAATAGTTCAAGTGTGAATTTACGAAATAGCACTACTAATCTTGCAACGTTTACATCAAGTAGTGCAACCATTGGCAAAACTGATGAAAACAATGTATGCATAAACACATCAAGTGTAAGCTTGAACAATGGCTCAACACCACTTGCAAAATTTACATCAACAGACGCAACCATAGGGCAAACGTCATCTATGAACGCATACATTGATAGCAACGGCTTTAACGTGCGCAATGGCACAACCTCATATCTCACAATGGGCAAAACAAATGCAAACGCTGCAACTATCAAAAGCAAAGATAGCACCCCGCTCGCACTATCTGTTGGCGCATGGGCGCGTGGCGCTGACAGCACGTGGACATCTTCACGCCGTGAGGGATTGCTTAGCGAATGGATTACTGCCACAAGTTATGCAGGTAACTGGGAAATCAAACGTTACATAAATGAGAGTTCATCTAGTTATTTTTGGTGCGAACTTACATATTCAGGTACAGCAGACTCAGGTGTAACAATACCGACGGCTAATTTTCCAGCAAGTTATAGGCTAAATACAAGCCGCCCTTACCATGCATCCGCCACACCTAAACAACAAGGAACAACATCAAGTTATGCAGGCTATGTTAATGCAAACGCTGCAGGCGTGAATTTCTATCTCTCAAACACAGCAGGCACATCCCCCACAGGCACAACTCCATTCACGGTGCACGTGTGCGGATATTTCACAATATCATAGGAGAGTGAAAATGGCAGACATACCAACATATGACCCAAAAACGCAGGATTTAGCAGAAATTATTACGACCACCGACACAGGCGAAGAAGTGCGCACATATAAGGTGGTGGACATGCCAGAATGGCGGCTTGCTGAAGTCAAACGCGCCACGTTCAACGAAGAGTTACCCGCCACTGTAGATGACATAAACGCAGGCATTGTGGAAGTGGCAGGAATGGCAGATGAAAACGCTACCACTATTGAAGATATCAACGCGGCACTAGTAGAACTTGCTGCTCTAATAGATAAGCAAACATAAAAGAAAGAGAGGTAGAAAATGGCTCGAATTTATGCAAGGCAGATATACGCGGGAAAGATGGCACTCGATGATGTGCCCGGGCGGTGGAAAGCGTCCACTGTGGAGGCGTATAAGGAACTTTATGGCGAAGACATATAACAAACGAGAAAGGACTAAACAATGGAAAATGCAAGACTAACAGGGTCTTATAGAGTAGGACTTCAAACAATGAAAGGATATACAGGGGTTGAGGCGGCTTTGAGCGAATTACCAACTGCCAACGATGGCGCGGTGTATGGCTGGGCATTTTATGCGGTGGACAGTGGGAACACTTATTTATTCAATGAAAGCACGAATGCATATGAACTAGCAAGCACAGGCGGTGGCGGTGGTGGAGATGAATACGCGCCACTTGATAGTCCTGCATTCACAGGCACGCCAACCGCTCCCACAGCAGCAGCAGACACTGCGACTACTCAACTTGCAACGTGTGAGTTTGTGGCAAACGCTATCAACTCAGCAATAACGGAGGTAGAAAATGGCTCTTACTAATAAACTTGACGCGATAGGAGATGCTATTCGCGATAAAACGGGCGATACAAACAAGTATACGCTTGATGAAATGGTTACCGCGATTGAAGGCATAAGCGGCGGCGGCGGTGCTATTACTGAACTTGTTGAAGGCAGCACGAACACACTAAAAGATACAGCAGCCAAGGCAGTAAATGTGGCGTTTGTGAATACGAATTTTACAGAAATAGATCTGCCAAATGTTGAGAGTGTAAACTTTGTAAACAATGCAACAGATTGGGGGATACGCATACAACAGCCGAACACTACTAATACGTATCTTCCATGTGGTGCATTTGGTGCAAACTCTAAACTTGCAACGATAAAATTGCCTAAGTGCAAGACAATAGGCAACTATACGTTTATTGAGTGTGTGTTGTTGACTGGGTTTTCTTTGCCTGAATGTGAAACGCTGGGACAATATGCTTTTGGATATTGCACTGCACTGAAAGCGTTGACAAGTGAGAGTTTGCCTAAGTGTAAGGTGATTTCTAATTATTGTTTTTATAAATGCACTGCGTTGGTGAGTGTGGACTTACCTGCGGCTACGTCTGTTGGCAATTATGCGTTTGGCTCATGCTCCAGTCTTGCAAGTGTGGATTTGCCTGTGTGTACGTCTGTTGGCGATTATGCGTTTTACTCATGCTCCAGTCTTGCAAGTGTGGATTTGCCTGCGGCTACGTCTGTTGGCAATTATGCGTTTTACTCATGCTCCAGTCTTGCAAGTGTGGATTTGCCTGCGGCTACGTCTGTTGGCAATTATGCGTTTTACTCATGCTCCAGTCTTGCAAGTGTGGATTTGCCTGCGGCTACGTCTGTTGGCAATTATGCGTTTTGGCGCTGCTCCAAACTTGCAAGTGTGAATTTGCCTGCGGCTACGTCTGTTGGGCACGGTGCGTTTTGTGAATGCCCAAGTCTTGCAAGTGTGGAACTTCCTGTGTGTACGTCTGTTGACAGTTCTACGTTTGCCGCCTGCACAAGCCTTAGAAGCATTGATTTGCCTGCATGTACGTTGTTGAAAAAAGAAGCGTTTTACAGTTGCGAAAACCTTACAAGTATTGATTTGTCTGTGTGCGCGACTATTACCGAAGAGGCGTTTGAGGCTTGCTACTCACTCACAGCCGTAATCATTCGCACGACTTACAAGGTGTGCACGCTTAGTGCAACATCCGCATTCTTAAACTGCTACCACTTCTACGGCACAGTAAATGCCACATACAACCCTGATGGCTTAAAAGACGGGTTTATATACGTGCCAGACGCACTGGTGGACAATTACAAAACTGCTACCAACTGGTCAACATTAGCAAGCCAAATTAAACCGTTGAGCGAATTACCAACAGAAACAACAGAAGAAACAACAACAACAGAAACCACCACATCATAGAAAGGACGCGCACATGCTAGTAACAGAAGAAAAAGATGAATTTATCCACACATACTCAGACGCAGGGTTCTCAATTTTGCAAGTGTCAACAGGGATTGAATATTCAGACGCTTACGACTTGAAAACACACCCGCAAAAATACGAGGAAACAGACCACAAAATAGAAACTGTAGAAGACCCTGAAAGCCAACCAACAACAAACGAAAGCGAGTAAGCCATGCACGGAATAGATATTGCAAGTTATCAAGGCGGCATAGACATTGCCAACACAGAAGCCGACTTTGTGATTATTAAGGCAACCGAGGGAACAACATACGAAAACCCATTTTGGCGCGATTGGGCAGAAGACACTCTAAACGCAGGCAAGCTTCTAGGCTTTTATCACTACGCAGACGGGGGCGACATTCACGCAGAGGCGGATTTCTTTTTGTCCACTGTTAGTGATTACATCGGACGCGCGATATTGTGCCTAGACTGGGAAGAGGGCGGAAATTGTTCATATGCTGCTATGGGTAATTGGTGCAACCCGTGGCTTGATTATGTGTGCGAGCAGACGGGGGCGACACCACTTTTATATGTGAGTGCATCAATACGCGACAATTTCGAGGGTTACCCGATGTGGATTGCGCAATATGGATACGATGACCAACACGCAGGCTATACGGAAACACCATGGAATGAAGGCGCGTACGATTGCGCGATTAGACAATATTCAAGCGAAGGGGGAGTTAATGGTTACTGGGGAAACATAGACAAAAACAAGGCATATATAGACGCTGAACAATGGAAAGAATACGCAGGATGCGAAACAAAAGAAACTGAAACAGAAAGAGAGTTTGAAATGAAACAATACATTATTACCTTAAACAAAGATGGCAACGAGCACATGTTCTTAGTGCAACGCGGCTCAACTATTGTGGACGGGCAGCCAAAGATGGGCAGCATTATCCACATTCAAGACCCAAACGACTTGGCAATTATTAACAGTGAGTGGGGCTTTTTGGACACAGGCGAAATCCCTCGCATAGGTGAACGAGATGAAAACTGGTTGAAAAATTATTATGCGGAATATTTTGCGTGCGACGCCACTTTTAGGTCTTTGATTGGATAAAACAATGGAGTTACTCGCACAAACAGCCGTAACCGCCCTTGTATCGTCTTTAGTGGGCGCGGGTGTGGTTGCTTTTGTTGCACGTGTAAAAGGTGGCGTGCAAGAGCAAACAGACACTGCACGCGCTATGCAAGAGGGTATGCGTTGCATTATGCGAAAAGAAATAATGGAGATACACGAAGCGTCCACCAGCCGCGGATATATCACACGCGCTGAGCATGAACACATCTCGCAGGTGTATGGCGTCTATCACGCACTGGGCGGCAATGGAACGGCTACGAAACTAATACATGATATGGATAATCTACCAGCAAGAAACAACCAACTATAAACGAAAGGAAAACACAATGAACATTTCTAAACAATGGCTACGCGCGGCAGGTGTTCGCGCTATTAAGACACTAGCACAAACAGCGGTAGCAATGATTGGCACTGCGACGGTGTTGGGCGCGGTGGACTGGGTAACGGTTGCAAGCGCATCTGTTTTAGCAGGCGTGTTGTCAATTCTCACAAGTGTAGCGGGATTGCCTGAAGTAGGCGAAAACACGGGTGAATAGTGTTATAATAAACGTGTAACTATTCACAACCTCCTTTCAAATGTCCCTGTCTGCGGTTACACACGCAGGCAGGGATTTTTTTGTTTTCGTGTGCATTCGCGTTGTCCACTTCTCTATGAAAAAATAATTAAAAAGTTTTGAAAATTTACTTGCTTTATATTATAACAAGTTTGTTATAATATAGTTGTTAATCGAGTTAAGGAGGTGATATATGGAAGAGATATTAAAAGACCTCGCACTAGTTCTTTTGAGTGTGTTTCTCTCAAAAGGTTTAGACGAACTAGTCGAGGTCATAAAGGAAAAGACTTCTAACAAAGGCGAAAAGTAGAAGTCAAAAAGGGGTTACTTTAGGGTAGCCCCTTATCTGTTCACAATATATCACAAAAGGGGTTAATCATGAAAACATTCATAATTGCACTTGTTACATCATTTATCGCGTTTCGCGTGTTTCGCTATAACAGAGAAAGGAGAAAACAATGAAATACGCTTTAATAGTTGCCATTTCTGCACTTGCTGGCTATTGCATTGCAGAACTACGAGATAGGAGATAACCGTGGACACACCAGCCCAAAAACGAGCAAAAAATAATTATCAAAAAAAAGTTAAAGTGTTTCGTTTGCAATTTTATCCATACAACGAAAGAGACCAAAAACTATACGAACACATCAAAGCTCAAGAAAACACTACGCAGTATTTGAAACGTTTAATCGAGCAGGATATGAAAAACTAAAAATTAACCCGTCTTAGAAATAAGGCGGGTTTTATTTATTTTCAGATTTATCAGACTTATGGTTTCCTATTATGATTTGCACAAAGTTCCCGCCGATAGTTACGCAAGGCACAGCCAACAATAAAAACGCTGCTGTATTTTCAGTAACAACAAACAAGATAGACGCTGCAATAATAGGCAAAATATTCGTAAGAAAAGAAAGATAAGCAGTACGTTTAGAGTCCCTACAAACATGACGCACTAATTCATTTTGACGCTCTGTTTCGTCTAATATCTGTGCGTCGTTCCATTCTATGATTTTATTTTGTGCGCTTTCAGGGTAAGCCTTAAAGTCTTCAGGTGGTGGTAATAATCCAGACCACGAACGCGCAATAAGCGCAACGGCTTTTAATTCTTCTTGAGTTGCTTTTTCTCCTGCATAACCATTAAGCCCATTGCTGTTGCTTGCACGGCTTGCTGTTGACGCTCTTTTGATTTCTTGTACATGTTGTTTAGAGTTTTCTGGTTGCTGTACATTGGGATTTCTAGCAGATTTATTGTTGTCATTTTTCATACTCCTTATGCGTCCTTTCAATTAGGCTTAAACGAGTGCAAATATTGTATGCGTAAGTGTGCGAAAAATGCAAAAATATATTAAAAAACTAAACGTCCACAGCTATAACCCGCTCTAAAATATGGGCGGGTTATTTTTTGTAATACTAAACATAAGGAATAAATAGATGACTAAAGCACCAGAATTTTCTACAGTAATTTATAAAATCTTGAAATATCTCGATGAATGCCAAAAAAACGACGTTGAGCCAAACGCAGAAACGGCGCAAAGCGTTGTAAAAGTTAAGGATAATTATTTTAGAAACGCCATCGAAGAAATGGAGCGCAAAGAGTTAATAATGCGCGATGTTTTCTATGCAGATAATGCTGTATACATGGAACATATAAAAATCACGCTCGATGGCGCAAATTATCTGCATGAGAACAACACTATGCGCAAAGTTTCGCGCTTTATTGATAAGGCGTTTTTGCCTGAGCTAAGTTTAATAATAAAAGCAGCTGCAATATAGTCTGAGTGGACACTATATTGTTTGCGCCTTTCTGTTTAGTTTGCGTTATTTGCGCGCTCCATATCTTCACGAATTAAACGCTTGATATAAGACCCGCGTCCACCTTGTTTCTCCATGTGTTCAAATATATCTCTGTCTGCAGGGAAAAATGACACACTCACGCTTTTCATGTTTTTCTTACGATAGTTTGCGTTCGCTTTTTTTTGCGCGTCTGATGTAGTCATGGTAAAATCCTTTCGTTATAGGAGGCCTGTGAGTTAGGGGAGCAATTTCTCGCCCCCCTTGCTAAGTTTACTTCAAAAACTTAACTTCGATTGTTATAGCGAGGGCTAGTCGCCATAAACGAATTATAAAACTCATTTCAGGCCTCCTTTCTTTTACTCACTCGAAAAGCCTTATTGCCTTTCGATGGTTTATATTATAGCACAACGAATTATATAATTAAGAAATATTTTTTACTTTTTTAAATTTTTTTGCAATTTTTCTGTTCAAAACCACCAAAACGTTCCAGTGGATAGGTGAGGGACGAAAAAAAGCACCCGTCCCTTGCTTATATGTAACTGGTGCTAAAAAGGAGTTGGTAAAAATGACTAACAAAATTACAACACAAGACATTGATGACGTAAAAGAATTAAGTGAGGGGGTGAAAAAGTTAACTCGCGAAACTAAAGACATTGACGCAGAACTTCGACATGCGCTAGAACTGGTTATGTTTAAGTCATCTGATATTCTTGAAAAACTAAACTCACAAACACCACGCGAATTAGGCGATAATCAGAAATGCTACGAAGGGCGCACGGTTGATGCTTATACTGCTATGCGTTCAATGAACCACACGCCACAACCACAGCAATATATGTCCACGGCTGCTAAACATTTGCGCGGGTGTATATTTTTGGATTTATGGAAACTGTTTTATGAAGATGTAGACACTGCAAAAGAAATTGCACTAATTGGCGAATTAGTAAAATTACTTAAACAAGAAATTGAGCAGCCAACTGAATTAGACTATTTAGAGTGGTCGCATAAATTCAGAAAACACATGGAATGTATTAGCGATTTTCTAGATTAGTGTTATAATCAACTTGTTCTCAGGTTTGTCTCTTTTTGTCAGACTTTCCTTTGACTCTGATTTGCTCCCGCGCATACTGCTCCATGCGCGGGATTTTTTTTGTGATTTGCAAATAAGCACAATTTACGAAAAAAATCGTTATCAAATGGTTGACAAAAGGTTGTCACCTAGTTGACAAAAGGTTGACAAAAGGTTGACAAAAAACGAAATTTTAGGTGTGCAGATTGTGTGCAGTTGTGTGCAATTCAAGCCCAAAATTGGCTATTTTTCGCCATTTTTTGCGTTGTTCAAAAAACAAAAAAAGCCAGCGGAAACACCCGCTGACCTTGTGTTTTAAGTGGTGCCGACCGAGGGATTTGAACCCACAACCTACTGATTACAAA
>CAVEFW010000155.1:0-3961 GCA_963615035.1 Phocaeicola dorei | reverse complement strand
TTGCAAGAACTATTTTATAAATTTTCAAAATTTTCCTTGCAATACTTGCCTAACTTGCGTAAAATGCGCTGCGTTGCAAAAACGATGTGGCTTTTCGCTCAACATTTTGCGTTGCCACATTCGTTGCATTAGGCAAAAGATGAACAATTCATTAGTTTTCATTTTTAGCCTTGTGTTTAGTAACTTGGCACTGGGGTATCGTCCAAGGGCAGGACAGCGGTTTTTGGTGCCGTTAATGAGGGTTCGAATCCTTCTACCCCAGCCATTTATTTCCATGTTTTCTTGACGCTAGCTCTCTGCTTTTCTTGATGTAGCGCTTGTGCTTTACTTGGTGTAGCGCATCTGCTTTACTTGATGTTTCGCATTTGCTTTGGGCAAGCCCTCATTTTTTAGAATTGCTTTTTGTGACGCGCAACGCCAAGACGCACGGCACCAAAACACAACACCATGACGCAACACCAAAACGCGCAACACCAAGACACGACGCCAAGACGCGCCGTGCTAGCTTACCCAGTTGGGTTCAATGATGTTCGGGTTTTTCTCTTTACTACCGTCATCTGTTCCATAATAATTGCGTTCAAGGACACTAAAAAAGTCATGACTTAGCACTTTGTCTACATTCCAGCTCGAGCAATTAGCCGAAAGACTAGTGCACGCATTAAACATGCTGTTCATACTTGTCACGTTCGATGTGTCTAAGTTTTCAATGCCTTTTATAGTTTTAAGCTTATCGCAAGAATAAAACATGCTATTCATGTCTTTAACTTTTGATGTGTCAACTCCCTCAAGGTCAACTGTTTCTAGTGCATCACAATCAGCAAACATTTCAGACATGTCTTCCACATTCGATGTGTCCCAGCTTGCAAGAACATTTATAGATTTAACTTTCGCATTGCGAAACATTTCACTCATGTTGGTCACACTTGATGTGTTCCAATTTTTAATGTCATCAAAGCTATCAACTTTGAAACAAGACCAAAACATGCGATTCATATCTTTTACCTTCGACGTGTCCCAGCTTGCGATGGGTGCAACCGATGTAAGTTTGCTGCAACATTCAAACAACCGAGATATGTCCTCTACATTTGACACGTTCCAATTTCTAATGGGCTCAAGGGATGTAAAATCGCAGTTACAAAACATAGTTCTCATGTTCACTACATTCGATGTGTCCCAATTTGATATAGCCTCAAGAGAAGTGATTTCGCTGCTAAGAAACAAACAAGACATATCTTTGACGTTAGAAGTGTTCCAATTAGATAGCGCATTTATATCTATGTTCGCATTATGAAACAAATCCGACATGCTTTCTGCACTCGATGTGTTCCAGTTTGATAAAGAATTGCTGTTAGACACTATGCGATATTCAAACATAGAACTCATGTCTTTAACTTTGGATACATCCCAATTAGCTAAACCAGATAAATCTAAGTTATATCTAGCAACTGAATTTTTACCAGCGCAATCAAATATTCCCGACATGTTTGTTGCGTTAGAGGTGTTCCACTTTGAGAAAATATCTGTAGAAGTTAATTTATTAACCCTAAGAAACATTTTGGACATGTTTTGTGCACTTGATGTGTTCCAATCTGAAACAAAGCTAGCACTTGCAAGCGACTCGCACTCACGGAACATGCTTGAAAAATCTATGACGCTTGATGTGTTCCACCCAGATAGATCTAATGTTTCCAATTCGTTGCAATTATAAAACATTGATTGCATATTTGTTACTTTCGATGTGTTCCACCTAGACAGATCTAAACTGGATATTTCACTTTCTTCGAACATATAGCTCATATTTTCCACATTTGACATGTCCCAATTTTCCATGCCTTGAAGATATGAGATTTTTGAATTACTGAACATGTAAGAGGTGTCTTTTACATTTGACATGTCTAGTTTATCTAAGCCCTTAACGCTATTATAGTTATTAAACCAACGTGTCGTGCTTAAAGGAGATATAACATCACAAATTACAGCGTTTCTATAGCGGTTTCTCCAATCAGGCTCAGAGGTGACAGTTTCAATGTCAGTATAAACTCCGCTTACCGTATATCCCATGAACGTATCGCCTATTGAGGGCACTGTGTCGCGCTTATAGAAACTAATGGTATCGTTATTTCTTGAAGATACTGCAAAGGCAGTTTTGTTCTCTGAAGATGTGGCGTCTTCCCATTTTGCATAAAGGGTTATGGATTCGTTTACCGCATCAACATAGAAATTAAAAGGCTGCGTGAGGGCTTCATCTTTATACCATCCCGCAAAAGTAAAGCCTGCCTTCACGGGATTGTTTGGAACATAGGCAAACCCTCCTTTTTCTAGCGTTTCGCTTTCTGTGGCAGAGCCACCATTGGAGTTATACGTAACTTCCACTGGGTTTTTTGGTGTTTCTTTCCATGCTGCATAAAGAATTGTATCTTGGGTGATGGGAGTCGAAAAATCGAACAGCTCTTGGCTTGAAGAACTGCTTGTGGTCCATCCATAGAAAACATAGCCATCTTTCACCAGGTCGGCTGGCTTTGTTGCGCACTCGCCAAGCTTTACATATTGCTCACTAACCAAATTGTTATCTGAGTAAAATTTGACATCTGCGAATTGACCCCAAACGCCCGAATCATCTGTTGCTCCTCTAAGAGACTCTAGACTTCCAGAATGTGTGCGCACATAAATTAACCTGTTAGCGACAGGTGTTTTGTTTGCGTCTGCATATGTAAGGGTAATTGAGAAAAAGCCATAATATCTATCTGAGCTGAAATAAGGGGCTTCAATGTAGAGATCTTTATCATAATAATATACCTCAACTTCAGCACCTGCCAAGGGTGCCATCTCACTTGGCGCGTTATCCAAGGCTGCTTCGACGTGCACATTCACCAAACGGTTTCCATTTTTGGGGTCTGCAAGTGTGGCCATGCCATTTGCGTCTGTAGTGTCTGATTTTACGTTTTCATATGCATAAAATTCGATGTCTTCGCCTCTCCAGCCATTGTTTGCAATGAGGCTGTCATTTTCTGTTTTGCTTGTGGTGAAGTGGTGCGCACCTAATCCATCGTTATACAAGCGATATACACCAGTTGCACCATCTAGGGTGTTGTTTGCGCTATCGACGGCTGAATAGAAAATGGGCGCGGAGTTGTTGTCGTATACCCAACCCCAGTTTGCCACAAGCTCATCTGCCTCTGATTTGCTTGTTGTGTAGTGATGGCTCATTTTTGTGAGGGCGCCAAGGGCTGGGTTATATAGGCGATATACACCTGCGCTAGATGAAGTGAGTGAATACCATGCAAGGTTTTCGCCTTTCCAGCCTGCGCCTTGTGTGTCATATTCTTGTTTTAGTGTGTCATATTCGCCTTTGCCTGTGGTAAACAGGTGTTCAGATGTGATTGTGTTATATAGCCTATAGACTTCTTGGACTTGTGGAGCATCGCTTGCTGCTGTTGTTTGGTTTTCTTGGGTTGTTTGGGTTGCCGTGGCTATTTGGATTTCTGGTGCTGGCTGGATGTCTGGGGCTGCTTGGGTGTCTGGGTTTGTCTCGTCTGGCGCAACTGCCAGTGCAAAAGACGTGGTGGAAATCGTAAATAAAACAAGCAAAGCAACAATTAAAAGAGTAAATTTCGCTTGCATCTTGTTTGAAGTTTTGCAAGACGTTGTGTAAGAGTTATTTTTCATGATTTCCGCCTTTCTTAAAAAAAACATCAATACATAGACGTATCATACATTTTTCAAATTTGATTAGTCAATAAAAAAACCCTGCTGGCTAATGTGTTTGGTTATTTTTTTGAATCTTATGACACCCCACACCCATAAAAATGGTCAAAGTGACTGCATTTATGCTGCAACCGTTAGGCATCAACTTTTCTTATAGGTCAAAGAAAAGAAAAAACAGGGGTGTTTGCTTCGACGTTCCGCTGTTCGCAAAAAGATTCACTGGATCTTTTTGCTCATGCGCTCCACTGCTTCGCGC
>CAVEFW010000154.1:0-5167 GCA_963615035.1 Phocaeicola dorei | reverse complement strand
GCCAACATATGTGGAAGACGTTGGCAAACCTTTCACAGAATACATATCGCTTAGTGGCACAGAACTGATGCGCCAAGAAACTTGCACATTGTTTATCGTTGTAACACCAGCTTTATATGTGTTCCCCGAATCGTCAACACCTTCATCGTTTACCGTGTCTTCGCCTAAGCCTTGCGATACCATGGCACTCGTTACCGCCTCAGCAACATTCCCCGACTTGAAATCTGCATATCTATAACGCATCGTGGAAGTGTTGTTTGCACGCGTAACCTCAAATTGCCAAAGACCATTCAACAACCTTGCGGCATCCGCTGGAGCAAGCTTGCTTATTCCCTGCGTGATTTCTGTTTGACCTATCGCCACGTTAACGCTTGGAGGTATGCGATACAAAACAAGGCTCACAGAAGCATCGGAAGATGTTGCACGATAAATTTGCGCATCACTAGCCATAAAAGTGTTCGCGATAGTTTCATCGTCTTGATTGATAAACAAAGCAGGCGTTGGCAAATTAACTTCTTGCAGCTCGGCAAGCTGTTCAGACACCTTGCGCTGCGCTTGCTCGCTCGGGTTTAAGATGTTGGTGTCTGCCCAACCATAGATAGAATTTGCAACGATTATCGCTAAAACCACACAAAGCACCACTGGCAAAAACATCATTCCAGTGATTTTTTGGGAGCGAAGAAGTCTGGCTGGGCTTAACGTATATACATTTGAATATCCCCCTGCTTTAGTGCCTGTTTTGCGGGTGTATAAATTCGGCGAAACATCTGGATCATAGATGCCAAGGGCATGTTGCGCCTTTTGTGCGAAAGTTTTATTTTCTCTTGCATTGTCTTCAAGCATCTCATCTGCCATATGCACTTGGTGCATGGTTTCGTTGGCAATTATGCCCGCAGCAATGCCCGCACGCTTAACCACATTTTGCGCAACATGTCCCGCACGCGTCAATTTCTCGCCCGAGCGTTTATCTGTGTGTTGATTTTCTTCCATCACTTCCCCTGTTTTTTAATCAATGCGTCCTAGCTACATATATTTTCTTGCAGCAAATGCACCTAAAACACATATAAATAAATTGCATTAACAATCACATTTCGCCTTTTTATTGTATCATTGAGCAAATTATAAGAAATATCAAACTTAGCAAATAAAAGGAAATAACACTTGGATTTCTCTATTTTCACAACACCAGAAGCGTGGATTAGCCTTGTAACACTTTTGTTTTTGGAAATCGTGTTGGGCGTTGATAACTTGGTATTCATAACAATCACGTGCAACAGATTGCCATCAGAAAAAGAACACATTGGCAGAATTGCTGGTCTTGCAGGTGCTTTTGTTTCAAGATGCATATTTTTGTCTTTCGCAAGTTGGCTTGTTAGCATGAGTGCAGATCTGTTCACATTGCCATTTGGAAGGCACATCGGCATTTCTGTGCGCGATATAATCTTAATCGTTGGCGGTGCATACTTAATCTATAAAGGCATAACAGAGCTTAGAGACGTTCTTAATTTGACCGAAGAGAAGACAAACAGTGCGCAGGTTGGCGGAAGCGATAAAAAGCCGCATGAAATAGGTCTTGCTCAAGCAGTTGTTACTATCATGGTTATGGACGTTGTTTTCAGCATCGACAGTGTGATTACTGCTGTTGGTCTGGCAAACCAACTAATTATCATGGTGTTGGCTGTGATGATAGCCATCATTTTGATGATGATATTTATCGATGCGATAGGCGACTTCATCAACAAAAACGTTGAAATGAAAGTTTTGGCTTTAACATTTATTGTTGCCATAGGCGTGTTGTTAGTGCTAGACGGGCTAGATATCACAACGGGCATCGAGCTTCTAGAGATGCACGCAGAAAAAGTGATGGTCTATTTTGCCATGCTATTTAGTTTTGTGATAACGCTGTTGCAAATGAAGCGGAAAAACAATTTTGAAGCGTGGGCTTCAAAACACCAGTCGCCCAAGAGTGGCCCACATGCTGATGACTCGAGTGCGAATATCTTAGAGGAAGATAGCTCGGATGTGAGCGGCTCGAATGCAGATGGCTTAAACACGAGCGACACAAATGCGACTAGCTTAGGTGCGACAAACCCAGTTGCAAATGATAAAAAAAGTTAATGGCTGCTGCCGCTTTCAAAAACTTTAACTAGAACTACGACAAAAGCTCGCGAGTTGCACTATCTAACTTGGATAATAGTTTATCTGCATCGCTTGCGCTTAGTGCTCTGCCAAATAAGTATCCCTTGATTTTTGGCTCCGTGCCACTCGGCCTTACTATAAGCTTGTTTTCGCCTTCCAGTTGAAATTCCAACACATTAGATTTGGGAAGAATCTGTGGCTTTTCTATCTCCGCACTCGAAATAACTGGCATATCAACGCCTTGCGCATAGTCAACAAATCCAACCACTTTCAACCCCGCAATTTCACTTGGCACGTTTGAGCGAAGGTTATCCATGATCTGCCCCATCTTCTCAGCACCCGCAGCACCTTTATAGTGAATGTTGACCATCGCATTTTTGTAATATCCAAATTGCAAGTAAAGCGATTCCATAACTTGAACCAAATTCAGCCCCACGCTTTTGTAAAAACGCGCCATGTTGCAAATGAGCGCAGAGGTTGCAACTGCGTCTTTGTCTCGCACATATGTGCCAGGCAAATAGCCATAACTTTCCTCAAAGCCAAATGCAAAGCGTTTTTCTTGGCCCGCGTCTTCTAACATTGCAATTTGTTCTCCGATATATTTAAACCCTGTAAGTGTGCGGCGAAGCTCAAAGCCATATTCTTTCGCTAAAACATCCAACATAGAAGATGACACAATGGTGCTCATGACAATTTTGTCGCCAATTTGTGATGTTTGGCTTTGTTGATTATCGCTTGAGTTTTCATCTGCGCTCGCGTTTTGGTCTTGCAAAACAGATGCCTTGATGGTGAAATCCGTCAGTAAGACACCAACCTCATTGCCTGTGAGCAACTGAAACCCGTCTTTTGTGTTCACGGCTATTCCAACGCGGTCAGCATCAGGGTCTGTGGCAATCAACAAATCTGGGTTTTCTGCGTTACATATCTCAAGCGAATGTTCCAGCGCTTCGCGAAATTCTGGATTAGGATATGGACACGTTGGGAAATTCCCATCCGCCTTTGCTTGCACTTCGTCTAAAACAACGTCGCCTGCGCCAATGCGTTTGAAGATTTTACTCACGCACTCAAGCCCAGAGCCGTGAAGCGGAGTGTAAACAACTTTTATGGGTGCAAGATGTTTTTTGGGAAGCTTTGGCAGAGCATCTGTGCAAGCCATTATAAAACTATCTATCGCATCATCTGAAATCTCACTTATAAGCCCCAGCTCCACGCCGCGCTCATACGACACAACCTTTACATCAGAAAACACATCGCACGCATCTATCGCAGCCGATATATCTTTTGCAGCGGTCGATGTAATCTGGCAACCGTCTGCACCATATGCTTTATAGCCGTTGTATTCAGATGGGTTGTGACTTGCTGTCATGCAAATTCCTGCTTGAGTGTGCAGATGTCTTACAGCAAAACTAAGTGCTGGGGTTGGCTCTATGCGCGGGAAAATATGTGCATGGATGCCATTTGCTGCTAAAACTCGTGCGGCAACAGTGCAAAACTCGTGCCCCATATTACGAGAGTCTCGCGCTATAGCAACGCTCGGGTTTTCAAAGTTTGAATTCAGGTAATTCGCCAAACCTTGAGTTGCTTGTGCGACGGTATGAACATTCATGCGATTAGGCCCTGCACCAATTATGCCTCGCAGACCGCCTGTTCCAAATGATAGGTGCTGGAAAAAGGCATCTCTTAGGGCAACTTCGTCGGTTTCATATTGTTTTAGCTGAGATTGCAAACTGGCGTGTGCTTTGTTGCACCATACCTTGTATTCTTGAGCGATGTTTTCAGGGATATTTGACATGTTAACTCTTTCTATGTTTTTTTATTTTTCTTGTCGAATTTACATATTGTCTTGTTTGTGTCTTGTTTACATGCGCTTTTTAATTGCAGTCGCGGTTGTGTTGCTGTTTCAGTTGCAGTTGCGGTTGTGTTGCACGCCTAAGCCCCGAAACGATGCACACGAAAACCTCAAGCAAATGCAATCGCAGACTTTAATTAAACTGTTTTCAGCATGCATTATATATGAGATGGATATTAGATGTGAGAAATGTTAGCTGTCTATGCAAATGTTTATGATGCGCTCAGGCGTGCGCAAACGTTCCAGTGCCTCGTCAAACGCTATTCCCTGAGACGCACAAATGTTGTGAACTGCAACTGTGCCAACTTCGCTTAGATACATTCCCTCCGATGTTGAATATGTGTCTACATCTTGACCAAAACGCTGCATGACGCTGAGCAAGCCGCCAACAACATAGGTTATGACAAATTTTGCTTCAAGCGATAATTCTTTGCCTTCTTCACAAAGAAGCGCAGTCCAGATGCGTTGTAAATATCGAAGAATTTTCTCGCGAACGATTTCATATCCGCCCTGTGTCATCATGAGCGAGAGCCGATAAACATTGCGCTTGTAGTCTTGAAATAGATATTTTGTGTTGCTGGCACCTGCCGCCACAACAAATATGCGCATCGGCAATCTGCCATCTGCTTTGATTTCGCGCAAAATGGCGTGCTCTATGAAATCGTGTAAGTTGTTGTAATGGTAATAAAAACTCCCACGATTGCATTTTGCACCATTTACGATCATGCCTATTGTGATATCTAATAGATTGTTCTCTGAAAGCAGTTTCCAAAAAGAGTTGTACATGCGCAAACGCACATCTACGCTTTCGTTTTTTCTAGGGCGTGCCATTTTTGTCCCCCCATCTCATGTTTTACAAGTTTTAGATGTTAATTTGAACTAGTCTAATGGAGGCCCGTGTGCAATTTACATTCCAAAACACATTTTAGCATTTATGTTTCGTTTCTCGTATATCATACAATAATTACAAGTTTTTAGGGCGAGGAGTGCCCAATATGAATAGACACTTAGCAGAAAAACTGCTAGATATGACAACACAGTTTTATAGAAATTGCGCAGATGATTTTTCAAAAACGCGGCAGTCCGGGTGGCGCGGGTGGAATGTGTGTGCCGACGCTTTAGGCATTAGAAATCAAAGCGATGATCGAGATGCAGGTCGCGACGAAGATCGAAGCGATG
>CAVEFW010000153.1:0-2004 GCA_963615035.1 Phocaeicola dorei | reverse complement strand
GGGCGAGACAATCACCGATGCGGTTATTACTGTGCCAGCATATTTCAACGATGCACAGCGTCAGGCAACAAAAGACGCTGGCAAGATTGCAGGATTGAACGTGCAACGCATCATCAACGAGCCTACTGCAGCAGCTCTTGCCTACGGCTTAGATAAGGTGGAAAAAGAAGAGAAGATATTGGTGTTCGACCTTGGTGGCGGCACATTCGATGTTTCGGTGTTAGAGCTTGGCGATGGTGTGTTTGAAGTGGCTTCCACCGCGGGTGATAACCACCTAGGCGGCGACGACTGGGATCAGCGCATCATCGACTGGCTGGCAGATAAGTTTAAATCTGACAACGCGGGAATCGACTTGCGCGAAGACAAGATGGCCTTGCAACGCTTGAAGGAAGCAGCAGAAAAAGCGAAGATGGAACTTTCAAGCACCACGCAAGCAAACATCAACTTGCCATTCATCACGGCAGACGCAAGCGGTCCTAAGCACTTGGATTATTCACTTTCCCGTGCAGAATTTGAGCGCATTACGAAAGACTTGCTAGATCGTTGTAAAAAACCGGTGGAACAGGCTCTGCGCGATGCGGGTCTGAACACGGGCGATGTGGATGAGGTGTTGCTCGTGGGTGGTTCTACGCGCATGCCAGCAGTGCAGGATTTGGTGAAGAGCATGACGGGCAAAAACCCGAACATGAGCGTGAACCCAGACGAGGTAGTGGCCATGGGTGCTGCAGTGCAAGGCGGCGTTTTAGCGGGAGACGTGAAAGGCGTTTTGTTGCTCGATGTTACACCCCTGTCTTTAGGCGTTGAGACTATGGGTGGCGTGATGACGAAGATGATTGAGCGCAACACCACCATTCCTACCAGCAAGACAGAAATTTACTCAACGGCGGCAGACAACCAAACGAGCGTAGAAATTCATGTTTTGCAAGGTGAGCGCCAGATGGCGGCAGGCAATAAGACGTTGGGCAAGTTCCAACTCACAGGCATTCCTGCGGCAAGACGTGGCACGCCTCAAATTGAGGTCAAGTTTGACATCGACGCGAACGGCATTGTGAACGTGTCGGCGAAAGATTTGGGCACGGGTAAAGAACAACAGATTACTATCAGCGGGTCTACCGCGCTCAACGACGACGAAGTGGATCGCATGGTGAAAGACGCAGAAGCGCATGCGGCAGAGGACGCTGCCAAGAAAGAAGAGGTAGATGCACGCAATCAACTGGATAGTTTGGTGAACGCCACACAGCAAACGCTGAATGATCTGGGCGATAAAGTGCCATCAGACAGCAAGAGTGCCGCAGAGAGTGCGATTTCTAAGGCGCAGGATGCATTGAACGGCACTGATGTTGAGGCAATCAAAGCAGCCACTGAAGAGTTACAACAAGCGGGATATAAACTGGCGGAGATTGCTTATAGCACAGGTGATGGTGCAGGTGCTGCGGGCAGCGCGAACGCTGCAGCGGGTGCTGGTGCTGGCGTGGACAACAATGCAAACACAACTGATGCAGGTGATGACACCATTGAAGCAGACTATGAAGTGGTAGACGACGATTCAGACAAAAAGTAAGCCTTTATGGGCGCAAATTTGTTGACAGTCAAAGATTGACAAGCATTTATTTAGCAGAAGTGATGGTGTCTTATGAGTAAAGTGAACAAATCGAAGGTGTCTGGGGAAACAGATGAGGAAGTTGCAAATATGCATGCAACTTCCTCAGACGAAAAATCAGACGCAAAAAAGGGAATAGATAAAGATTTAGACTGCGAAAAATCTTCGGATTTAGATAACTCGGCGCAGAAGAAAGATAAAAATAAAAGCAAAGGCAAGAAAAAAGGTGGAACAAATTCATCGAACGCGGGTGCTGCCGACAGCAATGCCGACAGTAACAGTTGCAGCAACAGCAACAGCGACAGCGACAGCAACGAAGACGAAAAGCAAGATATCAGCCGTGCCCTAGAGGCAGCACAAAAAGAAGTGGCAGAATGGAAAGATAAATATCTTCGCTTACACGC
>CAVEFW010000152.1:0-5381 GCA_963615035.1 Phocaeicola dorei | reverse complement strand
CAAACTTCATGCGATTTGTGTCGTGCACTATGCTATTTGTTCCTATGCACAACAACAAATCTTGCGCACGCGCGTCTTCTTTCAAAAGATAGTGAAAATCGTTTGTGGCTATGGTCTCACAACCAATTTCTTTCGCAATCTGCGTCAATTTATGATTGAGCTCTGTTTGTGTCATGCCGTTGTTTGTGGTTATGCCCTGGTTTTGCAATTCGATGTAAAAATCTCCAGGCTCAAAGCAATCGCGCAATTTTTCAGCCCAAGTGCGGGCATCTTCAAGCTGACCCGCATCGATAAGTTTAGGCACAATGCCCGCCACACATGCACTTGTGCCTATGATGCCTCGCCCATATTTTTGCAACATGGAAAGCGTTGTGCGCGGCTTGTAATAATAGTTGTCGTTTCCATCTTTGTTGCCAATGTGACTTTCGCTGACCAGCTTCACCAAGTTGTGATAGCCCTCGTTTGTCTTTGCAAGCAAAAGCAAGTGATAAAGTTTCGGCTTGTGGTCGCGCTTTAGTTCCTCATCTGTTGTGAAATAAGCCTCACAGCCAAAAATTGGTTTTACGCGCTTGCCAGTTTTTTTGAACACAGCCTCGCACGCAAAATCTAGCTCTGGCACGCCACTCATAACGCCGTGATCGGTTATAGCCACGGCTGGCATTCCCAAATCTGCCGCACGTTTGACCATGTCTGACACGTGCGTCAAACCATCCAACAATGAATATTCTGTGTGATTATGCAAATGCACAAATGCCATCGGCGTGCCTTTCTGTTTTCTGGGTAACTTTAAATTAAACTTTTCGTTATTGAATTTTGCTGGTTACGCGTTTTTTATCGACCCCGCATTTTTACCGTTTATTGACTTCGCGATTTCTTATCGATTCTGCGACTTCTTGCTGACCCCGCGTTGTTTATCGGCTCCGCATTTTCATCGCGCGATTAATTTCTCGCTTCGCGTCTCGCTCTGCCATCGCCTGTCGCTTGTCATGCAACTTTTTTCCTCGCGATATAGCAATTTCCACTTTCACGCGAGAGTTTTCGTCAAAATAAATTTCGAGCGGAACCAACGCCATGCCCCTTTCTGACACAGCGCGTTCAAGCTCGCGTATCTGTTTTTTGTGAAGCAAAAGTTTGCGTTTACGCTCGGGGTCATGATTAAAAATGCCGCCATTTGAAAAAGGAGCTATGTGCAAATTGTGCAACCAAACCTCACCAGATCTCACAAGCGCAAACGCGTCGGTTAACTGACAATTATTCTCGCGCAAGCTTCGCACTTCCGTGCCCGTAAGCACAACTCCCGCCTCAAATTTTTTAAGAATTTCATATTCATGACGCGCTCGTCTGTTTGTGGCAAGCAAATTTCTGCCCTTGTCATTTAACTTTTGTTTCGCTTTATTTTCTTTTCGCGTTATTTTTGATTTAGTCATTTTTGCTCTCTAACCACTATTAAGTGCCACAAATTAACATCCAGTTTGCATAAAGCGCCATGTTACAACACCACCAAAATGCCAAGCACACACAGCACTCAACGCACAACACAAAACACTGTTCTAAAACACCTACTCTGTGCACTCTGCGGAATTTATGGGCGCATATCCTGGAATAAAGTTAACGCTTTTGCTCATGTCTAGCACAAAACGAGTAATCAATTCCACTGTATATTCCAAATCGCGCAAACACACAACCTCTGTTGGAGTGTGCATATAACGAAGCGGCACAGACACAAGACCCGTGGGTATGCCTCCGTGTTGCATCTGTATCACACGCGCATCTGTTCCAGTAACCCCTGGCTCTGCCTCTATTTGATATGGAATGCCTTGTGCCTTGGCCGCACAAACCAAACGCTCAAACACGCAAGGGTTTATGTTCGGCCCGCGAGCAATTACAGGGCCCGCTCCACATTTGATGTCTCCATATTTTGATTTCTCAATTCCTGGATAATCTGTGGCGTGTGTTACATCGAAAGCCAACCCCACGCTAGGGCAAATTCCAAACGCAGAAGTTTGTCCACCACGTGTGCCTATTTCTTCTTGCACAGTGGCTGCAAAAACAAAGTCTACCACCGCTGCATTTGCTGCGCGCAACTCTTCTAACACACGCGTGCCTATCCACACGCCGCATTTATCGTCAAACGCGCGCGATACTGCCATGTTTTTCCCGAAGCGCTCAAACCCAACACCGAATGTAATTTCATCTCCTATGCAAACAAGCCTCTTCACTTTTTTTGCAGGAAGACCCAGATCTATCACCAAATCGCTTATCGGTGTAATTTTCTTTCGCTCATCAGGCGTTATCAGATGAATAGGTTTTCTTCCCACAACTCCTCGCAAAACGCCTGTGTGCGTGTGCACATTCACGCGCAACCCTGGAAGTATGGCTGCATCCACGCCGCCTACGGCTGAAACGTTCAAAAATCCATCATCTGTGATGTTGTGCACCATCAGCCCGATTTCATCCATGTGCGCTGCCAACATAACACTCATGGTGGTGCCTTCGTTGGAAGCACAGCCCGCATCGCTGCTTGCGTCTTTTTTTGCGGCGTTTAAGCGTGCGTGCACAGACCCCATGCAATTTGTCGAAACGCTGTCTGCAACGCCGCTCACGCGCTTGCGCACAAGTTTCGCCACTGGCTCTTCTGAGCCCGTGGGTGATGGAGCCTCCAGCAATTGTTTTAAGAATTTTCTATCTTGTTTTTTCATGTTGTTTGCCTTTCTAATAATTTGGAAACTTATCGCGATGTTTGCAACGCGCGTAAGTAAACCTCGTCAATCAATTTTCTAGTATACTGACTTTGCGCAAAATGTTCGCGCGTATATTTAGCAATGTGTGCTCGATCAAAAACTCTAGACTTTGACAATATGCTTTTTATTGCGCCAGCCAAGCCATCTGCGTCTTCTTCGCTCACAAGTAAACCCGTGTCTGACACCAAAATATCAGCAATGCCACCGCCATTTGTTCCAACAACAGGCGCACCACACGCTCCAGCCTCGATAACGACCAGCCCGAAAGGCTCCTTTCGCGACGGAGCGCAACTTACATCTACAACAGAATATATGCTTCGCAGCGCATCAGGGCTTTGAGCACCCACAAACACAACGTGTTTCAAGCTTAAGCTGTCTGCCAGTTTTTTCATGTCGCTAAAAAGCTCTCCATCTCCTGCCAAAAGAGTAAGGGTGTCATCATCTTCATATTTTTTTGCCGCATGAAGCAATATGTCTATGCCCTTGAAATGCGTAAACTTGCCAGCAAAACTGACCATCTTTTTATATTCCCGCTCAATTCCATATCGCGCAAGCACTTCCTTGCGCGTAATTTTCTCAGGGTAAAAACGATTTTCATCATATCCGTTAGACAAAAGGATTGTTTTTTCTCTAGCAAATGGAAACGTGTCTGCGACCTCTTCAAAGTTGCGTTTCGATATCGAAATAATGGCAGATGCCTTTTGCGCTGCCCTTTTCGCTATGTCATGATATCTTTTGCTTTGCCTATATCCTATGATGTCTGTTCCGTGAGCTGTAACCACCACAGGCAAACCCACCTCACAACCAAGAGCCGCTAAAATCCATATGTGACCTGCGTGAATAATGTCTGGCTTAAAATCGCTTACCACTTGGTCTATTTTATCGCGAAACGCGCCTATATATTGCTCGAGTTGAACGTCTGTCAGGTTTTCAAACGTGTTAGAACTTTTTGGGTGAGTTGTAAAGCAAGGAAAGTTAAAAGGCAGCGCACTTTGAACATTGTTTTTTTGTGTTTGTTGATTTTCTTGCAGATGCATTTGTTTAGATGCGTTTTTTGAACTTTTGACCTGCGCCGTATTATCTAAATCTTGGTTATTTGAATTTTTGTTTTCAGGCGTGAAATATACTGGATGCGTTTGAAATTTATACTCGGTTGCATCTATTTCATTATCGGGGAATATGCACGCCACCTCACATCCTGCATCAACTAAACTATTCGCAATATTTAGCGTATACACGCCACTTCCCGAGCCGAAAAGCGGAAAATGGTTTAATAGCAAAACACGCATAGAAATCCTTTCATCGTTATAGTTTAACCTCAATAGTTTACTTAAGTTTGCAACGTTTATATCAATGCTTATATATTAGTTAACATAAACTTGCACTCAATATTGCTTACATGCGTTGCTTGAGTGAAAAACGCAATGTGAAAACGTGATTTTATTGTTTTTCACTCGGGCCTGCGCACGCATTGGGCTTGTGTTCACATCGAGTCTGTGCTCACATCAGACCTGCGCTCGCATCGGGCTTGTGCTCACATTGCATTCAGTTTGTTTCAACACACACGGCTTTACTTTTCTCTTGGATGTTGATTTTAATGCAGTTAATTGATTTGCAAATTAACTTTTAGCGCAGTTTGTAAAAATTTCTCAAATATACAAAAATAACGCTTGCACACAGCGTTTAAGTTTGTAATAATATCAAGGCTTTTTGACGTCCCCATAGTCTAGAGGTTAGGACGCGGCCCTTTCAAGGCTGAGACACGGGTTCGAGTCCCGTTGGGGGCACCATCTTGAGTGCAAACCGAGAACATGTGTTCTCGGTTTTTTGTTTCTATGCTTGCTTCCGCATCGCCTACAGGTTATATGCAAAATGGATTTCGGGAGTTGGAGCTAGACCATTAGTTTATGAGTTGAGGGAAGCGATTGCAAAGGGTGAAAACTCAAGATTGAGCGTTGGGAAGATGACTTACTCGTCAACCAAAACGCCTTTGTCATAGAGCGCTTCTTGAGCCAAATCTATCTTATCGTTCCAAACAACACCGCCATATTCTGCGTGTGCTTTGTTAAAGAGCTCAACATCTTGAAGCGGCTGAAACACTTTCCACTGAAAATACGGCTTTATGTCAACAATCTTTGTTTCTCCTGTAGCAAACTTTGCTTTCAAGCAATAGTCATCGCATGGTTCAACTTCTATTAAGTCTGGATAATCAAGATAAGATTTTAAAGTTGAAGAGGCTCTATCTCGCATAAGTCTTCTCCCTTTTCTGCTCTTCTCCAATTTTCAGCAAGTTCTTCTTGATGGTATTCTATCCATGTTTGAACGGCCAGCCTCTCTCTTCTTGGAAGAAAGCCTTTTGTAACATCTCCATCGAAATTAAAAACTGCTTTATGTGTTTTATAAAAAGCATGTATATGTGGTGGATTATGTTCATTCCAATACATGTGAATTTTAATATTAAAGAAACTTGATATTGTTGGCATCTCTATCCCTTCTTTTTTACTTGTGCCTTTTTATTTGCTTCACTTTCCATAATGGCTATAGTATGCCATATTTAAGCCGTTTTGGGGGGTTATGGCTCAAAAGATCGCGTTACTTTAATACGGGTCACAATCTCCCGAATTTCCTAAATAATCACTC
>CAVEFW010000151.1:0-2370 GCA_963615035.1 Phocaeicola dorei | reverse complement strand
CCACCCTGGGCCTATAAATCGCGGCGTGGAGTTGGATAGTTTTATGGCAGATCATCCAAAGAGAAGCGTGATTTTAGATCAGGTGTATGCCGGCATTTTAGTTCGCATGGCCGTGCTTTTTTTATTATTAGGAGGTGATAGAAATGGCACTTCTTCTTAAAGATGCTCGATTCATAGACCCGCAGGTGGGTCTTGATTGTGTGTGCGAGATGCTGATTCGTGACGGGCGAATTGTTGAAGTGGGGCATGACTTGCAAATGGAGCGCGGAGTTGTGCACAACCTTGAAGGGAAAATTGCACTTCCAGGGCTAATTGATATGCATGTTCACCTGCGAGACCCAGGGTTTGAATATAAAGAAGACATCAAATCGGGCACGCGTGCTGCCGCAAAAGGCGGGTTTTGTGGCGTGTGCAGCATGCCGAACACACAGCCTGTAACAGATTGCGGCACTATCGTTTCATACATTGTGAACAAGGCAGAAAAGCAAGGCAAGTGTCGAGTTTTTCCAAGTGGTGCTTGCACAAAAGGTTTGCAAGGCAAAACTTTGGCAGAAATGGGAGACATGCACAGAAGCGGTGCTGTTGCGTTTACAGATGACGGGCGTGGTGTTCAAAGCAGCGGTGTTATGCGCCGTGTCATGGAATATGCCAAACAGTTTGGGTGTGTGGTGATGAGCCATTGTCAAGACGAAAGTTTGGTTGGGTCTGGTCAGATTAACGAAGGCGAAAAAAGCACTCTTTTGGGGCTGGCTGGTTGGCCTTGTGCGGGTGAAGAGTTGCAAATTCAGCGCGATATCGAACTTTCTCGTTTAACAGGGTGTCGCCTGCACATTCAACACATAAGCACAGCTCACGGGCTTGACATGGTGCGTGCGGCAAAGAGATGTGGTTTAAACGTTACATGCGAGGTCACGCCACATCATCTTTTCTTAAACGAAGAGAACATAGATGAAACTTATAACACTAATTATAAAGTGGCACCTCCTTTGCGCACGCAAGCAGACAACGACGCGCTGGTTGAGGGCTTAATCGATGGCACAATAGATTGCATCGCAAGCGATCACGCGCCTCATGCAACTTTTGAAAAAGAGCGCGAATTTGAGGAAGCCCCTTTTGGAATGACAGGGCTGGAAACAAGCCTATCTAGCGTTATCACATATCTTGTGCACACAAACAAAATTGACTGGAATAAGTTATGTGAATGCATGGCGATAAACCCGCGTAAAATTCTAGGGCTAGAGCCTGTTAGGTTTGAGGCGGGGTGCACAGCAGACATAACAATAATCGACCCAGACAAAAAATGGACGCCTGAAGTTGGCGAATTTGAAAGCAAATCTTGTAACAATGGGTTTTTAGGGCGAAAGTTTTGTGGGCGTGCCACAGATGTATACGTTGGCGGATATGCAACTTTGAAGGAGGGCTGCATCGTTGAATAACATAGACAAAAAAGACAACGAGGAAAATTCTAGTTTGGCGTCAAATAAAACACAAATTTCAAACTCATATAGCACGCTTGCCAACAAGCTGCTTAAAAACACGAGCAAGCCTGAGCGCCTGCCCGCCATGTTGGTTCTAGAAGATGGATTTACTCTTTTGGGCACATCGTGTGGTGCGCCAGGTGAAGTGTTCGGCGAGATATGTTTCAACACATCGCTGGAAGGTTATCTCGAGGTGATAACAGACCCATCATATGCAGGTCAGATTTGCACCATGACTTACCCCCAAATTGGAAATTATGGCGTGTGCTATGAAGATGTGCAGCGAGAGCGCGTGGCTATGCGCGGGCTGGTTGTGCGCGATATGTGTTATACGCCTTCCAATTATCGCTTCGATGTGCCGCTCCCTGAATTTTTGAGGGATAGCGGCGTTGTTGCAATAGAGGGCGTGGATACGCGAGCTTTAGTGCGTCATGTGCGAGATCATGGTGCTATGCGTGCAGTGCTTTCAAGTGAATGCACAGACAGAGATGCGTTGTTTAAGCGAGTGCAAAAAAGCAAGAGCATAGTGGGTGTGAATTTGGCACGTGAAGTGTCTTGTGAAAAACCTCATGGACACAAATTGTATGCGAAATATGATGCTTTTTTGCAACCCGCAATTAAAGAGCGATTCAGAGTTGTGGTGTATGACTGCGGGGTGAAAAACTCTATCTTAGATAACTTGGTGCGCGTGGGCGCATCTTTGAGCGTTGTGCCTTGGGACACTCCAGCCAGCGATGTTTTAGCATCAAACCCAGACGGAGTGTTTTTGTCAAATGGTCCAGGAGACCCAGAGGCTGTGTATGAGACTTACAAGCAAGTTAATAAATTGCTTGGAAAAGTGCCAATTTTTGGCATATGTTTGGGTCATCAAATGATATGTAAAGCCGCGGGT
>CAVEFW010000150.1:0-2527 GCA_963615035.1 Phocaeicola dorei | reverse complement strand
TATCACGGCAACAACTATCACAACCACTAATATGAGGATGTTTATATCCATGTGAAATTCTCCGTTCTTTTGCGTGTCAATGCATGATTCGATTTCAAGGCGTTATTCAATTTCGAGGCGCGGTTCTGTCGAGACGCAATTTGTTTTGAAAGCGCAGTTCAGTCGAATCTTTATTCGATTTCAAGGCGCGGTTCAGTCGAAGCGCAGCTCGATTTGAAAGCGCAGTTCAGTCAAAGCTCAACTCTACCGAAAAATTTAGATAATAATATATCTCGAAGCGCAACCTTTAGTTGCAAAAAATCGCCAAGTGCAATTATTGCAAGTACGCCTTCCCTCTCAAGAAAAACAATGTTCACTTTGCAGAGCTAAAGTTCACCGTAAAAATGCAGCATATACGCAAAAGTTCGCTGTAAAAAATGTAGAATCCCCACAAAAACTCGTTGCATCTTTTGTAAAATATATGCACAAAAACAAAAAACTACCATGTAAATCAACAAAGGGGACAGCACTATGTATAGATATGCTCTCGAAAATTTGAACTTATGGAAGAAAAGCAAACACAGATTGCCTCTTATTATTCAAGGTGCAAGGCAAGTAGGCAAAACATGGCTTATGCAAGAATTTGGCAATCACGCCTATAAAGATGTGGTCTACATTAACTTTGAGGCGAACTCTCAGATGAAAGACTTGTTCGCGGGCGACTTAAACCCGCAACGCTTAATTGCTGGCATTGAAATTTATACAGATAAAAAAGTGAACGCAGAAAATACGCTCATCATTTTTGATGAAGTGCAAGAAGTTCCAAGGGCACTAGAATCTCTGAAATATTTTTGCGAAGAAACCCCGCAATACCACATCATCTGCGCTGGGTCTTTACTAGGAATTGCCTTGCACGAAGGCACCTCATTTCCAGTTGGAAAGGTAGATTTTCTTAAACTAACCCCACTCTCTTACAAAGAATTTCTGATGGCAACAGGAAAAGAACGCTTCGCAAAATTGCTTGAAGCGCAGGATTTTGAGATGATATGCACCTATAAGCAAACATATATTGATGCGCTCAAGCAATATTATTTCGTTGGCGGCATGCCAGAAGCAGTTCAAAGTTTCTCAAGTGATGAAAATTATAAAGAAGTGCGAAAAATTCAGAATCGAATTCTTGAAGCATATGAGCAGGATTTTTCCAAACATGCGCCGCACAACATAGTGCCCAAATTGCGCATGTTGTGGCATAGCGTTCCCGCTCAACTTGCGCGCGAAAACAAAAAATTCATCTATGGGCTTGTGAGAGAGGGCGGGCGGGCTAAAGATTTTGAAGTTGCTCTGATGTGGCTTTGCGACGCAGGGCTTATCCACAAGATAAGTCGTATAAATGCGCCAAAGATGCCTCTGAGTGCATATGAAGATTTGAAAGCCTTCAAGACATTTGTGGTGGATGTAGGGCTTTTGAGTTGCATGGCAGGGCTTCGGGCGCAAACGCTTCTCGATAAAAATGAGCTTTTTTCGGAGTTTAAGGGCGCACTCACGGAACAATTTGTTTGTCAAGAGTTAAAAACATTGCCTGACCTGAGCGTTTATTACTACACCAACAACAGAGGGTCATGTGAAGTTGATTTTGTTGTAGACACTGGGGAAAAGATTGTTCCGATAGAAGTAAAAGCCGAGGTAAACCTGCGATCAAAAAGCCTTAAAACCTACGCAGAAAAATATTCACCTGAAATTTGTGTGCGCACATCCATGGCAGATTACGAGCAGCAAGATTGGATAGAAAACATTCCGCTTTATGCGATAAGCACGCTTAGGGCATGAGTTGAGCAGCATAAATTGAGGAAGAAAAATTCAGGGGCATGAGTCGAGGAAAACGAGTTGAGGAACATGAGTTGAGAGGCATAAGTTCGAAGGGATGAGCTGGGGAGCACGTTTCAGGCGCAAAAATTAACTGCGGGGGTTTTGGGTTGTGCTGTCTGCCGCGGCTGCCAGAGCAGTGTTTGTGTTTGCGAAGGTTAGCGCAAATGCCGCCGCCAACATCAAAAACAGCACTGCGCATACAAATTGCACTGTCAGTTTGCGAGAGCGCACACTTTGCGCAGCTGCCCGCACGTTGTGCACATGTGCGCCTACTTACACACCTTGCACCTCACCCCCGCATCCGCGCGCTTGTTTTTCGTTTGAGTTTTTCACAACTTCCTCCTTTACTTGATGGACATTACATGCATGAAAAATTTCACACAATGCTCAAATTTTACGCCACTTTTCAGAGAGAGAGTGAGAGAGCAATTTGGTCAAAAAATGTAAGTTCAAAAAAGGCAAGGCTTTCGTTCGACAAAATAACGCTTTATTAGTTAAGTAAGAAAACCTAGGCGCCCACGCCAGTTTATCTGCATACATACTGGCGAAAAGAAAAACAGGGGTGTTTGCTGCGACGTTTCGCTGTTCGCAAAAAGATTCACTGGATCTTTTTGCTCATGCGCTCCACTGCTTCGCGCCTATTTAGTAAAATCGCTCATTCGAGCGATTTTTAAATTTTGTG
>CAVEFW010000149.1:0-3453 GCA_963615035.1 Phocaeicola dorei | reverse complement strand
GATCCACGATGTCTTCTGCGCTTGTGCCGCCAATAATTACATATGTGCCAGCTTTCAAATTTGAACTTTGCCCCTTTGCGGCAACGGCCTGTTTGAAGTCGTTTGAGTTTGCTATAAGGCCAGCGCTTGTAAGCTTATCTGCAATTTCGCTGCCGCCTTCGCCTTCGTTAATCGTAACGCTCACCTGTGCGCCGTTTGCCACCATATTAGAACTTGAACAGTTAACAATCTGTGAAATGATGAACACCACCAACAACAAAACAACAACGATGATTGCCGCAGGTGCCACCCACTGTGGCACCTTGGGTTTCTTCGGCTGAATAAAACTGGTGTCATATGTGCGAAACTTTTTATCACCGCGCGCATGAGCGGCGCGAGCCGCATGGTTTGGGCGATTGGAATATGTGGTGTTTTTTCGCTTCGGAATAAAACTATTGGGCTTATTAGTTTTTTTCATTGTTTTTCCTTTTATTTTTTTTCGTCAAGCCAGGTTTGCAAAAAAATGCTGGCAGCATAAGCATCTATGCGCCCGCGCATCTGCCTCTCGTTTAGGCCCGCATCGCGCAATATGCGTTTCGCTTCCTTAGAACTTAAACGCTCGTCTGTAAATTCTAGCGGTAACTGAGCATTTTTTGCAATGCGCTTTGCACATTCTTTTGTTTTTTCAGCTTGAGCGTTTTCTTCCCCGCTCAAACTCAACGCAAGCCCGCAAAGCAAAATGTCTGGCTCCCAGTCTTGCAAAATGCGCTGAAACGTTTTGGCGTGGCTTAAAACCTCTTGTGCGTTCATCACGCAAAGAGGCTGCGCTATAACACCATCTGCGTCACTTATAGCCACGCCTATGCGCGACTGACCGATATCTAGCGCTAGCACTCGCATAAAATGCACAACCAAAATTACATCAACATCTCTTTTGCAGCTCTCAGAGCGCCCTCGATGCCTTCAGCGTTTTTTCCGCCCGCCTGAGCAAGAGTGGGTTTGCCTCCACCGCCGCCGCCCACACAGGGGGCGATAGATTTTATTACGTTGCCAGCGTGAAAGCCAGCACTCACAGCATCAGGCGTGCCTGCCGCCAACAACAACACCTTGTCTTCGTTTGTGCCAGCCAACACACACACGCCAGACTCGCCCATGCGGCTTCGCAAAACATCCCAAGCATCTCGCATGTCTTCTGTCGTGGCATGTCCTATGTTTGCAAAAACAGCCGAATAACCATCGCGCGCCTTTTGAATTGGAAGCTGACCAAGCGCGTTGCTGGTCGCGCCCTGTTTTGCAAGTCGCACTTGATTTTGAGCATCTTTTAGCGCGTCTTGCAAGCCTTGAGTTCTTTGCGCAACCTCAAAGGTGGGGGCTTTCAGCAAATTGGCTGTAGTCTTTAGTTCGCTTTCCACTTTGCCCAAATATTTCAAAACACCTGCGCTGGTCAGTGCCTCTATGCGCCTTACACCCGAAGACACGCTTGTTTCACTCACAATTTTAATGCATCCTATCTCACTTGTGTTTTTCACATGACAACCACCACACAGCTCTTTGCTAAAATCGTCAACCTCCACAACGCGCACTACATCGCCATATTTTTCACCGAAAAGAGCTGTAACGCCAGATGTGCGAGCGGTGTCTAAGTCTGTTTCATAGATTTTGGTGTCGATGCAAGCCAAAACATATTTATTCGCCAAGGTTTCAACTTTAGAAATTTCATCAGGCGTTAGAGCGCGCGTGTGCGTAAAGTCGAAACGCAAGTGTTCATCTGACACAAAGCTGCCTTTCTGCGCCACGTGATCTCCTAAAATTTCGCGCAGTGCTGCATGTAAAATGTGCGTGGCTGTGTGGTTGCGCTCTATTAGGTGTCTGCGGGTGGCACAAACGCTAGCCATCAGCACATCTTTTTTGTGCACGCTGCCGCTCTCAACTAAAACATCGTGCACAAAAAGACCGCTCTCAGGCGTTTTTGTGTCCAAGACTTTCACTTCAGCGCCATCTGCACTCATCATGCCGATATCGCCCACTTCGCCGCCCATCTCTGCATAGAATGGAGTTTGGCGCAAGACAATCTGACCACGCTGCCCCGCCTGAAGCACGTCTGTTCGTTTGCCATCAAACACGCAAGCCAAAACTTCGCTTTCACATTCAAGCGTGTCATATCCCAAAAACTTCGTTTCTCCAACGTCTTTTAATATTTCGCTGAACACGCTTCCATATGTGCTCCAGGCTGCCTGCGCATCTTCCTTTGTTGCCAAGCGCGCGCGGTCTCGCTGGTCTTTCATGCAAGCTTGAAAACCTTCCATATCCACGGCAAAGCCAGCTTCCTCGCATATTTCTTGAGTGAGTTCAACGGGGAACCCATATGTATCATGCAACTGAAAAGCCACTTGACCTGAAATTGTTTTGCCCTCGCAATCCTTTATTGCCGCGTCTAGCAACTGATTTCCCAAGTTTAGAGTTTTGCCAAAACGCTTTTCTTCGGCTTCAACTATCATGTGCACAGTTTCTTGATTTTCCACGATCTCAGGATATGCGCTGCCCATGCACCTCACAACTTCATCGACGTATTCGTTCAAAAACAAACCGTCAATCCCAAGCATGTGGCCCTTCATGACTGCTCGGCGAAGCAAACGCCTCAAAACATATCCGCGCCCTTCGTTTCCAGGCATGATGCCATCTGAAATCATAAACGTAACAGCGCGAGCGTGATCGGCTATGATGCGCAAACTTTTATCGACAGACGCGACCTTTTCATATTCGACATTTGCCAGCTTTTCGCCCAAGTGCACCAAACTTCGCAAAACGTCTGTGTCATAGTTGTTGGTAACGTTTTGCATGATGCAAGCCATGCGCTCCAAGCCCATGCCAGTGTCTATGTTTTTGGTTATAAGTGGTTTAAGCGTGCCATCTTCTTGTGCGTCGAACTGAGTGAAAACGCAGTTCCAAAACTCCAAGAATCTGTCGCAGTCACACCCAGGAGCACAGGTGGGGCTGCCACAGCCAACGCTTGGACCTTGGTCAAAATAGATCTCAGAACATGGCCCACAAGGCCCCGTGGGACCAGCACGCCAAAAGTTGTCTTCTTCTCCAAGCCTGGATATATGACTTTCTGGCACACCTAAACTTTTCCAGATGTCCACCGTTTCATCGTCGTCTTCAAAAACGGTGAAATATAGCTTTTCTGCTGGCAGACCCAGATATTTTTCGTCTGTAGAAAATTCATATGCCCAAGCACACATTTCCTCTTTGAAATATTTGCCGAAGCTGAAGTTTCCGAGCATCTCAAAGAAGCTCAAATGTCTGCCCGTAACGCCTATGTTTTCGATGTCGTTTGTGCGCACGCATTTTTGTACGGTGGTAGCCCCCAAATAATTCGGGTCGAATTCACTCACATGCAGAAAATATGGCTTGAATTGCACCATTCCTGCACTCGTTAAGAGCAAACTCGGATCATCGGGCACAAGAGAACTC
>CAVEFW010000148.1:0-6839 GCA_963615035.1 Phocaeicola dorei | reverse complement strand
CTTGTAAACTGCTTGCAAAATTGCTTGGCAAGGCGGCTCGTAGAAGTGCCTATAAGCGCTTATAGAAGATGGCGAAAGAAGGAAATGTGTCAAATATTCTAAAGTCGTATATACGCGATATAGTGCGCATGTTCAAAGAGCCTACCGCCCTCATTGTGTTGGTTGCCATCTTGGTTTTGCCTTCCGCCTATTCGTGGTATAACGTTGCCGCTTTCTGGGATCCATATAACAACACATCAAACATCAGCGTTACGGTGGTAAATGAAGATGCAGGTTCCACCACCAGCGTTACAGGAGATCTAAACGTAGGAAACACAATAATAGACACGCTTCACACAAACACACAACTGGGGTGGGAGTTTAAGTCTAGAGATGAAGCAATGAGTGCGCTGGAAGCGGGCGACACATATGCGGTGTATGTTATACCCAGCACATTTACAGAAGATATGGTTGGCTTTGTAAATGGCAGCTCGGATGTGAAAAATGCAAGTTTTCAATATTATGTGAATGAAAAAATGGGTCCAGTGTCTCCGAAAGTTACAGATGCGGGTGCTACAACTCTTGACCAAACAATAAATTCGATGTTCGTTGAAACGGTGAGCAATGCTGTTGTTGGAGTGTATGACAAGGCATTGGATAAAGCTAAAAACAAAACTGACGAAGTAAAAAGCAACTCTCTCACAAAAATTGATGAGTCTTTAGCAGAAATCAAAGACATGCGCTCAAGTATTCACACGGCCGATGAAAAACTGTCTAGCGCACAATCTGCAAGAGTAAATATGTTGGTTTCCATCAGAGCATGTGAAGATAGTTTGGAATCTGCCAAATCAAAGCTTACAGGCATTTCATCTTCGATGTCTTCTATGTCTAGCCAGATGGAATATGCTTCAAGTGATATCGAGCAACAAATTTCAGATTCGATACAAAAACTTGAAGAGTTGCAACAGCACGCTGAAAGCATAGGTCTAGGCGACAACCTAGACCCTGTAATAAACACAATGAATGCCAGATATAGCATAATTTCAAACACGATGTTTCCCTCTTTGATTTCTTTTCCCACAACTCTGGGCAACACCGCAGACAAATTTGCAACAACTGCAGACAATCAAAAAACACTCATGCGACAAAGCGAATCGCTGATAGATCAGCTAAATAACACGCTCACAAGTGCACGTTCGGCACTTTCAGGCACAGATAAGATGCTGGAAACAACACAAAAAGACCTAGAGGGTCTAAAATCAGATATTTCTGCACTGTCTGCATCTTCTGTTTTCTCTAAGTTATACAACAATGGCAACCTCGATGCAGAATCGATTTCTAATTTCTTAGGTTCGGCCACAAAAGTAAAACAAGAAAGCCTCTATTCACTAAGCGTATACGGCGCCGCCATGGCTCCTTTGTTCATGAGCCTGACATTTTGGATTGGCGCATTTATGTTTGTGATAGTGTTTCGCCAAGAAGCAGATGATGAAGGCATCAAAAACTTCACAGTTGCACAACGTTTCATTTCGCGCTTTTTGTTCTTTGCCACACCTGCCATGTTGCAAGCGGTTGTTTGTTGCACTGGTCTTTTAGTGATAGACATAGGCGTTCAAGACATACCAGCGTTTTATTTTGCGTCTATTATTTCATCGCTTACATATATGGGCATAATCTATTCACTTTCGCTTTTGTTGCAACACATAGGAAAAGGCTTGGCCGTCATCTTGATTTTCTTGCAAATTCCCGCTGGCACCGGTTTGTATCCGCTAGAGCTAACAGCTCCTTTCTATCAGATAATCAGCAGCGTTATGCCGTTTACATATGGCATCTCTGCACTTCGCGAATCCATCTGCGGGTTCTATGGCTCGACATATACAGAAAGCATAGCAATTCTTCTGACTTATTTCGCTGTCTTTATGTTGCTAGGTGTTTTCTTGAGGCCTCTGCTTTCAAACGTGAACCGAATGGTTGCACGCGAACTGAGTGAGAGCGGGCTTATGAACGGAGAGCTGGTGGAAGTGCCCGAGCGCCGTTTCCGCTTAAACCAAATGTTGCTCTTGCTCACCGACCGCGCAGGATATCACTCCAGATTGCAAGCAAACTATTCGCGGTTTTTGAGCATGTATCCGCGCCTTATGATAGGCGGGCTCATTGTTGCTTTGGCTATCCCTATCATTTCAGGCACTGTGTGCAGCTTGCTTTCTTCAAGCAGGATAATCATCTTGAACATTTGGCTTGCTGTGTTTTTGCTCTATATCTTATATGTTGTTGCACTTGAAACAACGAAAAACGCCATGCGCAATCAGTTTGCCCTAGAAGAGCTGACAGAAGAAGAACTCGTTGAACAATATGGCGCACGTGGCAGTGTGCACGTTACAAGAAGACACAACACTCACATTGGCAAGAAATCGTTTAAGGCTTGGCAGTTTTATGATATTGCCGATGAAGGCATAAGAGATGTTGAGCGAGATAGAGGCAAAATGCAAAATAACAAGCCACATTCAAATATGCCCAATCACACAAACTCAAATATGTCTATTCCAGAGATAAAAGACGCCAGTTTGCCTAACAACAACACCGCTAGTGCAACGTGTGACCAAGAAGTTTCGGGTGATAAAGATGCGTAGAGTTCACAACATAATTTTAGTGTTCGCATCTGAGCTGAAACTTCTGGGCTCAAACGCAATAACGCTGCTCATAACGCTCGGGCTTATCCTTATGCCATCACTTTTTACTTTCTATAACGTGCTTGCTTGTTGGGATGTATTCAACAACACAGGAAACCTAAAGGTTGCCATTGCCAACACCGACAGCGGATATACAGGCACATATTCATCGATAGATGTAAACATGGGTGAACACGTGATATCCACTCTGCGCACAAACGATTCGCTGGATTGGGTGATAACAAACGAAGACGATGCAATAGATGGAGCAGCTTCTGGGAAATATTATGCTGCAATAGTTATCCCAGAAGATTTCAGCCAATCTTTATTCACGTTCTATGAAACAGGCGCAATGTCTTCGGATATCGTGTATTACTCCAACCAAAAGATAAACGCCATCACACCGCAACTTCTCAATCAGGGCGCTTCCACAGTGTCTTACAACATAAACCAAGCGTTTGCACAAACTGTAAGCGAAGTCGCTCTAAATCTTGCAAAATCTATGAGTGCCGAGATAAAACAGAGCGATGGCATAAATGGTAAAAATAGTGTGGATGCGCTTTGCGATGCCATGAGCGAAGTGTCTTCAAGGCTAGGTCAAACATCCGATGTGGTGAATTTATATGGCGTGTTGCTAAGCTCCACACAATCTAGCATTTCAGCTTCAGAGTCTATGGCCACATCCACCCTTAAAAACGCATCAGATTTGGCGTCGAGCGCACAGCTTAGCGCAGACGATGTCACCCAATCGCTAAATGACTTGCAAGAGGGGCTTGACGCGCTAAATTCTGATACGTATGCGGTTCAAGATTATGTTGGGCAATTTGTTGTTTTCGATGGAATTGTTGCCTCTTCAGCGCAAGATGCTGTGGATTCGCTAGATCACACGCAAGATTTAATAAACTACAAATTAACTAGCGGGCTAGACCAGATGTCGCAAAAAACAACTCAGTTTTCAAGTGCCATGCAGCAATCACAAGAGGGCATAGACAGCGTTTTAGCCAGCACAAGCGATGCCTCAAGCGATGCAACAGCGCAGCTGGGCAACATATCAAATAAAATGTCTTCTCTTTCAGGAAAACTAGACGCTACAGCTTCAAATTTGGATAGCCTAAAAGGCGCGCTAGAGACAGCTATGAACTCAGAAAATGTTCAGATGGTTGACAATTTGTTGGCTGGAGACATGGACAATCTGGCTTCTGTGATATCTGCTCCCGTGAAAATCGAACGCAGCGCCATAAACCCAGTGGAAAATTTCGGCTCTGCTATGTTTCCGCTCTATGTTGCACTTGCGCTATTTATTGCATCTCTTCTTTTAGTAGTTTTGTTTAAGCCTGTTGCATCGCACAGAATATATGAAATATTGCCAGAGGGAACAAAGATAAGCAAACGCCAAGAATTTTTCGGTCACTTTGGATTGTTGATGTTAATCAACTTTTTCCAAGTGTTAATCTTAGGTCTAGGGTCTTTGTTTTTCTTGGGAGTTCAAGCGCAGCACCCGTGGCTATTTATGTTGTGTCTGTGGGTGTCTGGGTTTACGTTTACAACCATTATGTATGTGCTTGTTTCAAGTTTTGCAAACGTGGGCAAAGCGCTGGGCGTTTTGTTGTTGGTTATTCAGGTGACAGGTTGCGGGGGGTCTTACCCGTTGCCAACCCTGCCCGACTTTGCGCAAACAGTCAGTGTATACCTGCCCGCATATCACATAGTAAACGCGATGCGTGCAGCCATGTTTGGGATATATGCAAATGATTTCTGGATTGAGCTTGTAATCATATTTTTGTTCTCTGTTCCTTTTATATTGTTTGCCTTCATATTGCGAAAGCCCTTGTCAGCATTTTATGATTGGTATGTCAACAAAGCAAAGCGCACAAAATTGCTTTCGTAATTTTCTCTTGCAAATGCGATTTTTGCATGGTATCATTCGCGGGTTGTTTTTTGCCTTGGTCGGAAACCAAGGCGCATATCATAAGGAGATAACATGAAAAAAGACATCCATCCCGAATACGTTGAATGCAAGGTGACTTGCACCTGTGGCAATTCGTTTACAACACGTGCCACAAAGCCAGAGCTGCGCATCGATATCTGCAATGCTTGCCACCCATTTTTCACTGGCACTCAAAAGCTCATCGACTCTGGCGGACGTGTGCAACGCTTTACCGACAGATTTGGTGCTGCGAAAGACAAGGTGGCAGAGCGTGAAGCCGCCAAAAAACAGGCAGCAAAACAAGCAAACGAGGAACGCGAAGCCAAAAAGCGCGAAGAGCGCGAGGCAAAGGCAGCAGCGAAAGCAAAACGCGCTGAAGAGTTTGCTGCAAAGGCTGAGGCAGAGGCAAAAGACGCTGAAGATGCAAGCGAAGATGCTCAAAGTGCTGAAAGTGCTGATGCAAAGGCTGAAGCAGAGGCGAAAGAAGCGCAAGTTGAATCTGACGCAGAGCCAAAAGCTGAGGCTAAAGCTGATGGCGGCGCTAGCGCTGAGGCAAAAGAAGAGGCAAAAGAAGAGGCTGCTGAATAATTTTTTGGCTTACAAAATTTCTTGAGTTGAGAAATTGAAGACGCACGGGCATTTTGCTCGTGCGTTTTTTTTTATTGCTTCATCTGGGGAAATGGAGGATTTAGGAGCAAATTTTTTGATCCATAACCCTAACATTTTTGTTTTGTGGCATTTACGCTTGCAAATTTATATTACAATGTATATGCAATATATAGACAGATAAAGACAGGAGGCCATCATGACAACAATGTGCATTCGTGTAGATGAAGCAGAAAAAAAGCAAGCAGCAGAAATTGCTGAATATTACGGTTTTGATCTGTCTACTGTAACGCGTGCATTCTGGAAACAGATGGTGCGCGAGCGCAGAATTCCCTTAAATCTTGGCAACTATGAACCAAACGAGGAAAGTTTGGAGAGTTTAAAGCAAGCCGAGGAAATGATTTTATCTGGCGTTTCAAGATTTGCTACAGCTGATGAAGCACTAGCTTCTTTGAAAGCATAACTGCCATGTTGTGAATAGAGTATACAGCCAAATTTCAAAGGGACTATAAAAAGTTGATCAAGAAGCAAGAAAAAGTTGAATTGCTTGATAATGTTGTCAGGCTTATATCGCAAGATGACAAATCGAGCAAAAGGACACTTAAACAGCATCATAATATGCATAGGCTTTTTGGAAAGTGGGCTGGAAATTATGAATGTCGCGTCGCGAATGTTGGTGATTGGCTATTAGTTTGGCGTGTTTCTGATGGAGTAGCTTACCTAACGAGAACAGGCACACACGACGAAATATTCAAGAAATAGCTAAATTACATTCAATTTGCTTTATTTCGTCGAGTTCGCTCGCAATTTTTTTCCTTGCAACTTCCATGTCATAGTGTGCTTGCGCGCGCAACCAATATCCATCGCTTAGCCCAAAAAACTTACACAATCGCAAGTCTGCATCGGCTGTGATAGCGCGTTTACCTGCAACTATTTGGCCTACTCTCGTAGGCGTCATGCCTGTTTCTTTCGCAAGACGATATTTAGTGATATTCATCGGCTCTAAAAATTCTTCTTTCAACAGTTCGCCTGGTGTGATCGGAACAACTCCATAATTTATCTCTTCCATAATATTATCCCTTCAGTTGTGATAGTCAACAATCTCAACATTTTTGGCACCCGCTTGGGTCCACTCGAAGCAGATCCTGAATTGGTCATTTATTCTTATGCTATATTGCCCTTCTCTTTTTCCGCTAAGTTTTTCAAGCTTGTTACCTGGAGGAATTCTTAAGTCGTTTAAACATCCAGCAATTTCTAATTGCAACAACTTGCGCTTTGCAATTCGATCAATGCTTTCAAAATTACGCACTAATTTTCCTCGCGCAAAATCTTCGGTAGCCTTATCTTTATATGATATTATCATTCAACGATAATATCATAATGTGATACTTGATTCAACCCTCTATAAACAAAGCAAATTTTTGATAGTTTGTTGGTTGTTCTCGCGCATTTATTTGTTGAAGCATCACTCAAAAAGTCACGTCCAAAATCAAGCAAAGAGTTTGTATAATTTGTGAACTTATAGACACGCGCGGGTGCGTGGCGTTTGACAACCTTGGCTTTTGCGAGTATTCTTCCGCGTCGCGTGAGTCCAGCACGCAAGAGAAAATAAAGGAGAATATATGCCAACAATTAATCCATTGGTCCGTAAAGGTCGT
>CAVEFW010000147.1:0-10058 GCA_963615035.1 Phocaeicola dorei | reverse complement strand
TTTTCTCGTTTTCTGCCAAACTGCTTTTTAGACGCATCATGATTTTTCCCTTCTAACTGAGCCAAGTGTTACACCTTGCATTATAAAGGAAAGCGTATGAATATGGCGCAATTATACATTGCAAAGATAAGAAAAGGAGCCCCGTGAGGCTCCTTGTTCGTTTAAGAGTTTTTGCGTTTCACGCTTGACCTTGTTGCGGTTATATTTCAAATCGCCATGCGTACCATGCCCGACAGCAAAACCGTTGTAGTTCGGCTTCTTAGCCAACGTTGCTTCAACTGACGACATCTTCCAAACCGGACCTTGCGCTGGGCACTTCTTTTTCCTCTTAGACATAAGCTCTCACCTCCTCACTAAAATCTGCTTAACGCGTGTATAATTATAAACGTTAATATGCTTAAGAAACCGACTAAATATCTTGTGTCTAAAAAACCGATGAAATATCTAGCCCCGCTCATTCTGCTTGTTGTTTTTGAAGCAGTTGCAGTTGTGCTTTGGCTTGCAAAAAACAACACATTCTTCCTGCTGAATTTTTCATATATCGGAATCTGCATTTCAACTGGAATGTTTTTATATGCCAAAAACTTCAAAGGTGCAAGGCGCTTTGTTCAACTCTTTGTGGGAACATATATGCTAGTTTTCCTTGGGTTAGTTTGCCACGAAAACATGAACTTGGAAGGTTTTTGGTGTTACCTTTTTCTGGGAGTCTTCCAAGCAGCAGTAATTCATTATTGCGTTGCAAAAATTTTTGGACCCTTGTTTTTCGGCAGAGGTTGGTGCGGATATGCGTGCTGGACTGCGATGATCTTAGACTTTTTGCCTTTCAAGACACCTGAACACGAACGCAAAAAATTTGGGTGGATTCGCTATATAACATTTGCATTATCGCTCATTTTTGTCGCTGCGCTATTTCTGCTAAAAGTTGAAAACATAGACGAAGTTATGTTTTGGGCATTCATCGTTGTTAATGTGCTTTATTACGCTCTCGGAATTACGCTGGCATATCTTTTGCGCGACAACCGCGCGTTCTGCAAATATATCTGCCCTGTTACCGTGTTTTTAAAACCGATGAGTTACTTTTCGCTTCTTCGGGTGAAGTGCAAACCTGATGGCTGCATTGAATGTGAGCGGTGCAAACGGGCGTGCCCGATGGATGTAGACTGCATGAGTAACGATCGAAACAGGCTCAATGCCACCGAATGCATCATGTGCATGGAATGTGTGAGGGCGTGCCCCATGCAAAAAAACGGGCGCTGAAATTTTTTCACTATTGCCACGCAAATCAGTTAAGCAATTCTTATAGTAGGAAGTTAATGAAGTGCGAGTTAACTTTTTCGGGAATTGCGGCAGTTTTGTGCAAGAAAACCCAAGAAAGTTAACGCGATCCCCGAAAAAAACCAAGTAAACAAGCCATAAAATTTATGGTATACTTGCTTATATACTTGTATTAAAGGAGAAAGACATGCCTCAGTTATCGTTGTATTTAAATGACACAGAAATGCAAGACCTGCGAGAAGCGGCCACCAAGAACAACTCTTCAATTTCTGGCTATGCAAGGCGCGTCCTGCACGAACAAAAATGCACAAATTCGTGGTCAAGTTCTTTTCTCAGCACATTTGGTGCCATCAATGATGAAACTTTCAAAGTGCCAGACGATCTTCCATGGTCACTCGATGCAAAGAGAAGCGAGTTTTAGATGTATATGCTTGATTCTGATGTCTGCATCAACTGTATGCGCGGGGCAGACAAGCACGCTTTTCAAAAGATAATTTCACTCACACCTGCCAATTTTAAAATACCTTCAATTGTTTTGGCAGAACTTTGGTATGGAGTAGATAAGCTTATATAAAAAACCAGTTACCTTTACTATTCTTTACTCTTTTCTTCTGCTTCCATGTCTTGCGATGCTTCGCGTTGCTCACGCGCAAACTTATCAGCTGCATCGCGCTCAGAGAGCGTGGCGGTTTTTTTCTCGATAGGTTCATTTACTACCAGCTGCGGGAACGGAATGCCGATGTCATAGTGGTCAAAGAGCAGTTTCACTGCGCGATTTAAGTCGCGCTCCACCTGTGAGCGGTTTTTCTCCAAACATTGCGCCATGATGCGAATATCCACGCTGCTGTCACCTAGCGCCACAACACCTTTATAGAACGGCCCTGAAATGATGCCCGGTATGCTCTCTTTCATCTTCGGCAACTCTTCAGCCAAGATGTTTTCCACGCGCTCAAGCGATTCTGAATATTCTATGCCGATGTCTATCCACGTAGACGAAGTCTTCTTCGTCATGTTCACGATGTCGGACACGTTGCTGTTTCTTATCACCTTTATGTTTTGCGAACCATTCATCACCTTTGTGGTGCGCACGCCAATTTCCACCACCGTGCCGCTCCACTTGCCCACTTCTATGATGTCGCCCACGCGAAAATCGCCCTCGAAGATGATGAACAGGCCGCTCAAAATATCGGACACAAGCTCTTTAGCACCAAGAGAAATGGCGATAGATAAAATGCCTGCGGAAGCCAAAAGCGTGGTGGTGTCTACACCGAGCAAGGCCAAACAGTAATACACCATGCCAATTATGGTGGCGTATTTTATGAATGAACCGAGCAAGCGACACACTGTTTCACCACGCGTGTCGAGCGTGCTTGCCAAAAGTAAAAGCAGGCGTTTTATGAGCGTTGCCGCCGTCATCGCCACGCACGCAAACATAATGCTTGCCGTAACTGCAAAGATATTCAGTCCGCGTTGCCAGCCTCCACCCAGCACATAGGCAAAAAGCGAATCGGAACTGAACAGGCTGTCTTGGAAGAGCACCGCAAGACACACCACAAGCACGCACGCGCCCACGAGCAGGCGAATAAGTTGCGCCACTTTTTGCTCGGGAGTTTTTTCTCGCCACTTCAACGCACCTGCAAGCCATCTGCTCTGCACTGACTCTGTGCGAACTGTGCGCCCGTCGGGCATGTGTTTAGTGAAGATGCGCGCGTCTTCGCGCTTCTCATTTTTACGCAAACCCAAACGTGCATTCTTCGACTCGAACATCAAAATCAAGAATATAAGCAACAGACAAACTGCCGACACTTTCGCCGTCACAAGCGTGAGCGGCCCTCTGTCCGCCATAATTTCATCGCGCTCGCCCGCCACATAGAGATAGTAATTTCCCTGCTCTTTCGCAGACGTGTAATAGGTGGTGCCATTTATGGTTATGTAGTCGCAGAACCCATCTTTGAGCTGGTTTTCCGCCATGCCACAATCAAGCGCATTTTTGCCTTGCAACTTGCTATTCGGGAAATAGGCAAACGTGTTGTCGTTTTTGTTGATTGCAAACGCAAACCCGTTGGAACCAATCTTTACACCGTCGAGCACTTTGTCAACCTGCACATTTTCAAGAAGCTCTGTTAAGCGCTGAGGGCGCACGTTTATCTGCAAAAAACCCGACGCGTGGCCGTTTGCGTCATGCAACGTCACACCAATATACTGGCGCAATTCACCCGATATTTCATCGGTGCGTGCGTCTTGAACTATAGAATCCACCCCTTGCAGAAGTTTCCTGAATTCATAGGAAGGATCGCTTGGATTGTCGCTTAAGGCGTAATTCGTATAAGGCGAATTCGTGAAAGTCATGGTGCCCGTGCTATCGAAGATATCGACATATTGCACATGCAATACATCTGCGATTTTTTGCAAATCAGCATCGTTGGCAAGGCTTGAGTTATGCTCGAGCATATAGGCACCTACACGGCATTTATCGAGATAGCGAGTTTTATATTGCTCGCGCAGAGATTTTTCTTTTTCGCTTGCCACTTGCATGGTGGAAGCCAAGTTTGTTGCGCGCGATGTGTTTTGCACCGCCTCGGAAGAAAGCGCAAAGAGCGACTGCATATAAAAAGCGATGGCCACTATCCCCACAAATCCTACCAACAAAAGCACTGCCCCTTTTCTTGCAAGCTTTTTGTTCATGCGCAAAAACCCTGCTGGAACATAATCGTGATCGAGCGTGCCACGGCACTCCTCGTCGTGAAGCACGCATATGCCGTAAAACACAACTAGCAACATAACCACAAAGAACACGAACAAAATGATGCCTGTGGTGATGTTTTTAGTTGAAGCAATGTCAGATTCTGGGATAGCGGCAATGTAATAGCTATCATCGATGTGAGCAACTTCGCAATATAGCTCTTGGCCTGCAATGTTTATCCACGTGAGGTTTTTGTCTTCGAGCACCGTCGCATCGATGCCCAACTGCAATGCATCCAAACCCACAAAGCTATCGTTGGGATAATAACTAATCAAGTAATCTTTCGCAGACAGGGCAAACACGAAACCCGACTGACCGAGCGTGATGTTTTTCAGGACACTTGAAGTAGAACCGAAGCTATTGATGAGCTGATTTAGCTCATCGGGGCTTTGCTCGATTACCACCATCGTGTTGTTGTCGATGGCTGCCGCATAATAGCGCGCATACCAGTCTTCCTCTTCAAGCTCTATCTTCACTGCCTCGGTAGGCTGGGTGCCATCAAGGCAAGCACGCAAGCGATTAAATCGCGAAGAAGCGAAATCGGCCTTTGTTTCGTGCGTCTTTGCCTGCACCTGCCCTGAACGTGAAACAATCATGAGGTTATCAACCTGAAGCTTGCTTGCAAGCTCTTGCATCTTTGCGTTGGTGGCATCAAAACCCGCGTTGTGTTGGGCCATGAAAGCCACGCTCTGTGCTTTCGAGAAATAGATGTCGTCAAAGTTTTGCGTGCTGGATGCGCTCTCATCTTGTGCTTGTTGCAACAGCTCAGGCAATTCGGATAGCTCTTGTTCCATCTCTTGTTCATAGCTGGTGAGAGAAAGATTGTTCTGCATAGTTGAAACTTCCACGCACATAAACAAACAGCCTGCGATGGAAATAATGAGCAGGATGACTATCTTTATCTTCAAACGTGCTGACATGTTTTTGCCTTTCGTTTATGGTTTGCTTTTTTGGCGCAGTTAGTCCCACTTGTCGATGAGCGCCGCGATCGTGCCATCATCGAGCATTTCCTGAATTTCTGTGGCGATGCGATCGCTTAGATCTGAGCCCTTCTTTGTGGCCACGCCGTAATTTTGCGCAGACCCTCGCCAATCAAGAAAATGCCTGTTTTCACGCGCGTATGCCTGCGCGATGCAGCCATCCATGCAAGCCGCATCAACCTCTCCCACCTCAAGCGCCCTTGAGAGTTCGCTATATGAGCTATATTGCAGAAGGTGGAAATTATCAAACTGAACATCTGAATTGTTTGCATTTGCAGAGATTGTTTTGCCGTCGGTAAAACCCGCTTCCGCAAGATTTTGCACGAGCATGGGTGCTGCATCGGTGCCGAGCATGGTGCCGATAGTGTGGCCTTTGAGGTCATCTATATGATTGATGAGCGAACTATTTTCGACCATCAGTCTTAGTTCGTCGTTGTAATAAGCGGGGGAAAAATCGAGGCTTTCCTCGCGCGATGTGGTGATTGCATAGCAAGCCAAAACACAATCGAGATTGCCTGACACCAATTCTGCCTTGCGCGTGTCTGGCTCCACCGTGGAAAACGTGCAACCGTCATAGCCCAAGCGCTTTGCGAGGTCTTTCGCGATATCAACCTCTAGGCCATAATAGCTGTTCGTCTCTTCGTTAAATGACCCAAAACCCACGATGTCTGCACGCACTCCTACGCGCAAGTTGTTGCCCTGCGAGGTGGTGCTGGTGTTTTGATGAGGAGTGGCGTGAGTGCTGCTCGCAGAACAAGCGCTCAGAGCGAAAAGTGCGCCTGTCAACATGAGCGCAAACATGACTGTTAACATGACAGCCTGCATAACTTTCAACATGCGCGCCGAATGAAAACGCGCGTGCTTTTTGCTTTTCATATGGCTTTCTCTATGTTCAGAAAATATGTAAGACATCGCACATATCCTTTCTTGCGTTATTCATAAAGTGAACATTATACAAGTAAGAGATATGTTTATGCGTGTTGCTTTTGGCGGATCTTCGCGCTTTATAGTTAATTCGCGCCCTGAAAAAAGACAGCAAATCTGAAAAAAGCCAGCAAATCGCGCCTAGAGACCTAGAGAAGCGTTGAGTTTGCAAGCATGGATTTCGCTTCATCTTCTGTGATGTCAGAACCCCAGAAAAGAGAGAAGAAGTTTTGCACCTCTTGCACCATGTCATATTGATATATATCGGGAAAAAGCAAATTGCCCAACCACTTCACGCCGAGCACCTGTTGCACCGACGGCGGGCGGTCGAGCCATTCATAGGGTTGCGCAGGCACTTCGTAGACTTGTTTGTTCTTCACGGCATCTATGCCAGCCCACACGGGGTCATCGTATACCTCTTCAAAAAATCCATCGGAGGGCGAGAGCAACAAAACTTCTGGGTTCCACTCCATCACGCGCTCGGGGGAAACCTCGGTGGAAGTGGTGTCTGATATTTCTGCCACGTTTTTCACGCCCACCATGTCGAGCACTGCCGAATGCACGGTGCCTCGCGCTTTCACTTCGTATCCCTTATCGCCCGTCGAATACATCACGCGCACATCTTTGCCCTCGATTTCTGGCTTGTGCGCCAAGGCAAACGAAAACGCGTCATCGATATATTGCGCCATGGCTTCTGCTTTTTGTTGCACACTCGCAGAGGCACTAAAAAGCGAGCCGAGCGTGCGATATGCCTGCGCGAATTTATCGATGGTGGCTTCCACAAAAATCACAGGCAAGCCACATTTTTGTTGCACTTCTTCCAAGTCGCTTGAAATCGTGCTTTTCACTTCGCCCACATCGATAATCACATCGGGGTTGAGCTTGATTATCTGCTCGTAATTCAGCGTGCCAGACGTGCCATACAACTTGCCCGTGACAGGCAATTCAGCCAGGCGTTCATCTAAATATCCCAGCTGTTTTTGCGAATATGAGCCAGAGAGCGAAACCATCTTTTCAGGACATAACGTAGAGAGAAAAATTTGTGCGTAGGCACCGCTGGGAGCCACGCTTTGAATGTTTGTTGGCAAACAGACCATGCGTCCGCAGGAATCTGTGAACTTGCACACGCTATCACTGCCGCCATCAAAAGCTTTCTCTAGGTCGCGTGCCTTGCTGGATGTTTGCGCAGAACATGAGCTTAACGTTATGCTCGATGCGCCCATGAGCGCGAGCGCACCTGCAATGCTTAAGCCCGCGCCCGCACGCACAAACGCGCGACGCGACAACGCGCAGGCGAAATTGTCGCAAGTGATGCTTTGGTTTTGCAAAAATTCACACATGCGCACCACTACTCCAAAAAATCGATGCGCACAACTCCGTATGCCCACTTGCCCGACTCTTCAGAGGGAGCCACCACGCGCAATGGTTGCTGTTTATCGTAGAGCGCCTCTTTGCCCGAAGCGATAGACAAGATGATGGTGTTCGCCAAGGCATCTGCGCGAAAAGTGGTGTAGTAGCCATCTTTGCACGTAAATTTCACGCGCCTGAAACTTTGCAAATCTTGCCCAAACGTTGACACAAACGTTTGCAACGTGGGACCATATGCTGAAACCACGCCCGCTTTCGACACGCCACCTTCGCCAGCGCCCGTGCCCTTTGCGGTTATGCGCTCGCATTTAAGCTGCGATAGTTCCAAGGGCGTTATGTAGAAACTATCATCTAAAAGCCCGTGAATTTCGATTTGTTCGTTTTTGTATTCATCTATGCTGGGGTTTCGCAGGGCGTCCCACGCGAACCAGCCGCCGATAGCCAAAAGAGCTGCCAGCACCAGTGCGCCCACCACAAGCCCCGCGCGCTTCAATTTGTTTTGCCGCTTGAGTGCGCCCTCGCTTACATAGGGGTTTGCAAGACGATAGGGGTCGGTGGCAGCGCCTGATGCTCCCGCGCGTTCACTTGCGCCTTCGCCCTCGCCTGCCTGCGCACGAGTGCTCTCGTTGCGCGAAAGCTCGCGGTCGTCGTGTGCCTTAGATGCTGAATGTTTTCCACCGCTCATAAATTTTCACCTAGTTGCCCGCAGCCGTATTGCTCGAAGATGCATTGCCCGCCGACGCATTGCTGGTCGACGCGTTACTTGCAGACGCGTTGTTCGCAGACGACCTAGAAGCGCTCGACGATGCACTCGCAGAAGCGCTATTGCCAGAACCCGCGCTCTGCGTGCTGCCCTCTTGAATGATATACACCTCGCCTGTTTTCGGGTCGCGATATGCCTTGCCCATGTCCACATAACCATCGCTCTCTGAATTGGCTATGGCTTCCTCGCTTTGCGTCTGGTCGAGCGCCGTCATGTCTTCGGCGTTCAGCTGCGCCAGTTGCTGTGTGATATCCACGTTCCAGTGCGTAACGATTGCCAACATAAGTGCCACCGCAAACACCAACATCACATCTGACAAATTAGCAACCAACTCCATGGGGTTTACGTCGCCCTCTTCTTCAAACGAATAAGAGCCGCGCGAAAATGTAGAATTTTTTCGTCTAATCATTGCAAACTTCCTTACTTATTGTGTGCGCCCCTGTGCGCATCTGCGTGCCCCTTTGTGCCTCTTTGAGCTTCCACGTCGAGCACCATCTCTATCACCGAATCAAACACAGTCATATATCCTTTATACCAACGCTTGCGAATAGCGCTTATTATCAGCGCCACGCCTGCGATCATCAGCCCCAAACTTGTGGTGTCAAAAGCTGTGATGAGCGATGCCGAAAGCGTTTCCACATCTCCCGAGCCGAGCGCCAAAATGCCAGGGCCTAAGGGAATCAACGTGCCGAGCAAGCCTAACATGGGGGCCAAGCGTGCCATTATGTCGCTTATTTTCACGCGGGCGTCATATTTTCTCTGCTCGCCAAATTCGAGCGACACCGCCATGGATTCTCGCATTTCAGGCGTGATGTCGGGGTGAGAAGCAAGTTCAGTCAATATCTGTTTTTGCTTGAGCAAAAGGCCGCTCTCGCGCACGATGCGCTTCACATCGTCGCTCGTTTCAGCCACTTTGAGTTGCTCCACCAATTCAGGCAAAAACACCTTGAAGTGCCTGCGCTCAGACACCGCCTCGGCAATGAGCGTGCCGAGCAACACCACCACTGCCACCATGAATATGAGGAGCAAAACGATGACGGGCATCCTGCATGCGTCCACCACGTTTCTCAAAATTGAACTTACTGTTGTGCTGAATAATTCCATGTTTATCCTTTCGGTTTAGTTGCTGCGTGGTCACTTCGCTTAGAAAAATAATTCACCATGAAACATAATTTACGCTGTGCACTCGCCTATATAGGGATCTTTCGCCCGTTCGCAGAAATAGACGCGCACCACAAATCCTGCGACGAAAAACGCAAACAAAATGGTGCAGATAACGGCAGGTGTGCCTATGGCAAGCGTGCCATCGATCATAGATTCTTGAGAGGCAGACTCAGGCATGGCCGCCCACACTTGAGGCAAGGCACGCACTTGAAGCGTTTGCGACTCGGGTTGGTTTGCGTCGCTTACAATCTCTCCGTCGCCCGTGTCTTCAGAACCGCCCGACTCAGACCCGCCGCTCTCATCTTGCCCAGATTCTCCTTCTGTGCTAGCGCTCGACGTGTCGGGTGCCACTTCCTCGCCCGTGTCTGGGTCAGGCTCATCTGCCGATTGATTGCTGTCGCTGTCATCTGAAGATGCGCTCTCTTCAACCTCGCTCATGGTTGCAGAAGGAACGATGAACGATATTTCATCGCGTTGAATTGCATCGTCATCGTTGCCACCCCCATCATCCTTTTTATCTTCATCTTGTTTGCCGCTGTCACCTTTGTCATCGTCGTCTTTTTTGTCGCCGCCATCATCGTCGCCGTCATCTTTTTTGTCGTCGTCGGCGGGGTCGTCGGCATCTCCCTTGTCATCGGAATCGTCATCACTTGAATCATCTTTGCCATCACCCCTATCATCGGCGTCTTGGTCTCCCTTGCCATCTCCCCCATCGGAGTCGCCATCACCTGAACCGCTACCACCGTCTCCTTTGCCATCACCCTTATCATCACTGTCTCCACCGCCGTCGCCCTTATCTTCGCCATCTCCCGAGCCGTCTGTGCTGTCGTCACCCGAACCG
>CAVEFW010000146.1:0-2452 GCA_963615035.1 Phocaeicola dorei | reverse complement strand
GCAGAGCGCATCTTTGAGTTTTTGGACGAAACGGAAGAAGATGACGAAGCGGAAGAAACGGAAGAAAAGGAAGAAAACGAAGACAGCTGCAAGACCGCCATTTTTGAAAACGAAGATGCGCGCCAAAAACACCTGCCCTCTGCCAACAAACATGAAAACGTGGCAACAAGCAAAGACAGCGCCAACAAAGAAAGCGCTTCACAAAAAATGGTGTTGGGCGATGTTGATTTCAACAACGTGTATTTTGCATATAATGCTCTAGACGAACACGAAAAGACCGATAAAAACGCCGAAGAAAAAACAAACACGCAAGTCATAAACAATTTCGATGCCCATATAAAGCGCGGTCAAACCGTGGCATTAGTGGGGCCCACAGGTGCAGGAAAAACCACGATAGTGAAACTGCTCATGCGCTTTTACGATGTTACAAGCGGGCAAATTTGCATAGATGGCAAAGACATCCGCACCATAGACAAGCATGTTCTCAGGCAAAATGTGGGAATGGTTTTGCAAGACACATGGCTTTTTCATGGAACCATTCGCGAAAACATTCGCTATGGTTGCTTGGATGCTAGTGATGAAGAGATAGAGGCTGCGGCGCGTGCAGGATGTGCGCATGAGTTTATTCAGAAATTGCCTGGCGCATATGACTTTGTGATAAACGAAGAAGCCAACAATATATCTGCAGGTCAAAAGCAACTCTTAACGATAGCTCGAGCCATTTTGGCAAACAGAGGCATGCTCATTTTAGACGAAGCCACTTCCAACGTAGACACTCACACCGAAGCGCGAATTCAGAGCGCCATGGATAATTTGATGCAAGGCAAAACTTGTTTTGTGATTGCGCATCGCTTGAGCACCATCAAGGGAGCCGATGTTGTGTTGGTCATGAAAGGTGGCGAAGTGGTCGAGTGCGGCACCCACGAACAACTGATAGACCTTGGTGGATTTTACGCGCAACTTTACAATTCGCAATTTGAAGATTGCAAGGACTAAAAAAATTGCAAAGATCAAAGATAAAAAAGGAATGCAGATGACAAAAAAAGCTGAACAAAATTTAATAGCGGTGATCGATGGAAATTATTTGATGCACAGGTCTTATCACGCCATCAAAGCCAACATGATATCGCCTGGCGGCATTCCGACCAACGCGGTGTTCGGGTTTTTGAACACTTTGTTGAATTTTTACGCCACCTATTCGCCGAGCGGTGTGTTTTGTGCTTTCGACGCTGGAAAATCTAAGTTTCGCACCGAGATTATGCCCGAATACAAAGCTCAGCGAAAGCCTATGGACGAAGATTTGCGCGTGCAATTTCCTGTTATAGAAAGTTTGCTTGATGCCTTAAATATTCCGGTGGTGAAGATGCAAGGCTGGGAAGGCGACGATATTTTGGGCACGCTCGCCAAGAAAAACGAGAGCGCGTGCGGTCAGACGTTCATCCTCACAGGCGACAAAGACATGAACCAGCTCATCACGCAGCACATACACATCGTAAAACCGCGCGTTAAATCTCACGGTTTCGACGAAATAGATGCTCAGGCAGTCTATGACGCACATGGTGTTTGGCCAGACCAGTTCCGCGATTTTCTGGGGATAATGGGCGATTCGTCCGACAATTATTCGGGTGTTCCAGGCATAGGAAAAAAGGGGGCCGCAACCCTGTTGCAACGTTTCGGTAGTTTGGAAGGCATCTATGAGAGCATAAATCTAGTTAGAGGCGCAAACAGAAACAAGCTGGAAGATTACAAAGACCTTGCGTTTATGTGCCGCGACATCGCAACAATCTATACAGATTTAGACATTGCGTGCGATTTGTGCGCCAAAACGTTCCCCGACTTTAGCGCAGAAAGAGCACAAGATGTGTTTGCGGAATATAAACTGAACAAACAGATCGGCAAGTTTCTAGATTTATGCACTGGAAACGCTGCGGAAAACCCACTGCAGCAAAACCTGTTGCCAGAAACCATTGAGTGCATATGCGAAAGAGATGCCGCACGTCAATTTGTTCAAAGCGCAATCGAGAAAAACGAACCCGTCGGTGTGAGTGTATGTGAGCGCGAAGCAGAAAACTTATTCGACGAAGATGTGTGCATATATGTTTTTGCGACTCCTGGCTGCGTTGCTTGCATAGAAAACGACAGCGGAGCAGAAATGCTTGTGAGCGCCTTAAAAGACGGCTTAGTGATATGTGAAAACCTGCACGCGCTTTTGCGCGAAGTTTGCCCTGCCAGCACCAAAGAACAACGCTTGATTACCAAAGAAGAACTTGTAAACATTCACGCTCATGACCTAGGACTTTTGGCATACGTCTTAAATTCCAACAATGCGCCAAAAACCACCGAAGAATTGGTTGAATTTTTTGCAGACGCCAAGTTGCCCACCGCAGATAACATCGAGTTCAAAATAAAAGATGAAAACCGTCAAACACAAGATGTGCAAGAAGACTTAAAG
>CAVEFW010000145.1:0-5526 GCA_963615035.1 Phocaeicola dorei | reverse complement strand
ATTATAAAGTAATAAAAGCTTCAGATTTTAATTGCCCTCAACACAGACCTAGACTTTTTATGATCTGTTTTAGGTCAGATATCAACCACAGTAAATTTAAGTTTCCAGACCCTGTGCCACTAAAAAAAGATATGAGTTGGGTTTTCGATGGTGCCAGCGTCAATAAAAAAATAGGGTTTACCCTTCGCGTTGGTGGTAAAGGGTCTCCGCTTGACGACAGACGCAACTGGGATGGATATCTGGTAAATGGAGAAGTGCGCAGAATAACCCCGAAAGAAGGCAAGCGCATGCAGGGCTTTCCTGAATCTTTTGAATTCCCTGTCTCAAAAACAGCCGCGATGAAGCAGCTGGGAAATTCTGTTGCTATTCCTGCTGTGCGTGCAGTGGGCAAAAACATGATTGATGTTATAACAAAACCTTAATTTTGGAGGCAAAAGTGAATTCGCTCAATAGAGGTGAGTGGTCTGAGTTATATGCGGCACTATATTTACTTGAAAATAAACAACTAGTAATAGTAGACGAAAATTTAGATCCTATTTGCAACGACATTTTTGTTGTGAGCGACATCCTGTATCCCGAAATCGGCAGAGTGAATTATTATGTTGTTTCATTGAATGAAAATAGTAACTGTGCACAACAAGATAACGCTGAGCAGAAAAAAGAAAGCTTCGATGACGTAAATCCAGAAATGCTGGTTTTTGCGCGAGAAAAACTCCTCAGCATAATACTAAATGCGCCACGTGGCAGCGGTTCTTTCCCTATTGATGCCTCGATTAGCAGCGTGAAGCCAAAAATAAAGGCAGGTTCAAAAAGAAAAGCAGACTTGATTGCTTCAGTAGAGGATTTACTAAAAAATAAGAAAGTTAAACTGAGCTATAGCATCAAATCTATGCTCGGGAGCCCCGCCACCATGCTTAACGCAAGCGCGGCAACCAATTTTGAATATGAAGTGCGAAATATTAGCAATGCACAAATGAATGAAATAAACGCCATTAAAACAAGAACAAAGCTCAAAGATAGGCTCATGAAAATTGACAATTTCGGAGGAGAGATTGCGTTCAAAAAAGTTCAAAATGACGTCTTTGAAAATAATTTACGAATGATTGACACACTCATGCCTGAAATACTCGCAGAGTGCCTTTTAAAATCTTACAGAAGCGGAAACAAGAACCTGCTAGATCTTTTTTGTAAGTCAAGCAAAATAACGTCAGACGTAATTGCAAGAAAGAAATTGGCTGACTTGTTGCAAGCTGTTTCATTTGGCATGTTCCCGAAGAAAACATGGAGTGGAAATTGCGAAGTCGACGGCGGAATTTTGGTAGTTAAAACGAATGGTGAAGTGGTGTTGCTGGATGCTATATATCACAATGCTGCAGTTCTAGATTTTCTGGTAAACGAAACAAAACTTGATAGCCCCAGTTCTTCTCGATACCACATGCTCGAGCTCACGCCTGACACAGACAAAGAAGGTTCATTCAAGTTCACACTAAATTTGCAAATTCGCTACAAACATTAGCATTTTTTCAGTTTTAAACTCTCATTTTTGCGAAAAGATAAAAGACGGAAATCAGAAACGCCTGTTGGCGAAAAAGCCTGTTACATGACAGCCGCGTAATCTCGCTGCACAATTCCACTTCACAATCCCGCGAGCTTATATATCGCCAATACCAGATAATCAAAGCGAAACCAACGCACGCTGATTAAGCCCGCTAGATAGCGCGCAGCCAATTACATTAGCTTATGTGTCGCCAGTGAACATCTGTGATGGCGCGCGCCACTGCCAAACCAAGAGGCAAAAACAGAATGACCATCACCGCGCGAATGAGCCATGTGAGCGCATCTATCGTTTCAAACGATGCCATGTAAAACATCGCTTTGTATAGATAGAGCCCCGGAATCATGATCACGATGGAAGGCACCGTGAACGCCGTGCGCGACAAGTGCGTGAATTTCCACATAACACCCGCCAAAAGCCCCGCCAAAAGCGCACCTGCAAACGCGCCTATCTCGGGCGGAGCGCCTGCCAAATTTACCAACTCGAGGTTGAGCAAATCCGACACGCCCCCTATCACGCCTGCGATGAGTGCCACGCGCAAGGGCGAATTAAACATAATAGAAAACCCGAACACGCCTACGAATGCCGCCACAAAACGAAGTGCGAAAAGTTGCGCCTCGCTAAAAGGCAGCGTTTCAAAGTCTCCCGGCTTCAGTTGAAACGCCATGGCCAAAAGCCACCCCACGATGGTGGCGATAAGGATGGTGACCACCGCATAGTTCATGCGTTCGATGCCGCTTCTCATGTCGAACATAAACATGTCCAAACACGCGGTAATCAGCGGAAACCCAGGAATCACAAAGAGCATGGCACCGATATATCCCACCTGATGGGTCATAGCATCGCCCACGAATGCGCCAAGCGCAAAGAGCAGCGCCACGTATGCAATGCAAGAAGCGGCTACGCCTAACGCCACCGATAGAAGCTGGTTTATCTTTCGCGCAAGCACCAACCTGCGCACCAATTGCCCCACGCCCGCGCCCACGAATGCGCAGAGCATTTCTATGGCGCCACCGCCGAGCAAAAACGTGAATGCGCCACAAGCCACACCCGATGCAAGCCCGCTTATGGGCGCAGAGTAAAGAGGCGGCTTTGCATCGATTGCATCCATCTTTTTGTGGTATTGCGAGATGGTGAATTTTTCTTGCGCACTTTCGCTGCTTTCACCTTGCGCGTCTATCTCGCGCAAAAACTCTCCGAGTTGGATAATCTTGTTCGTGTTCACGCCACTTTCTGGCAAAACTATCGCCTGCGTGCAATGTTTTGTGCCCTCATGCACCGAACACGTGATGTCACACAAACCCAAGGACACACTGGTGGTCACGCCCAAGGCGCGCGATGCCCTGTTCACCGCATCGCGCACGCGCCACCCGCCCGCACCAGTGCTCAGCACCTGCGCACCCAAACGCGCAATAATCATTGCTTTCGCCTCTATGCTGGCGTTGATTGCGAAAACGTCATCTTCTGCCTGCGCGTGCTCCGACCAGTCAATATGCATGTGGTGGTTGGTGCTCGCGGTTGTTTGTTTAACCCGCGATGCGGGTGCTTGTTTGTTTGCCGTGTGAATGTTTGTCATGTGTGCGTTTTGCCTCTGTATTTCTTTCTCTCTCATCTACGCACCATCTGCGAGCGCGTAAGTCGCATTCCAGCCCTTGATTATTTCGTCCATTTCGGAATATTTTACTTCTTTTACTGAAACATTCTCGAAAGCCTTGGCAATGTTGCCGTTATACAACTGCGAAACCCCATTGCTTCCCGCGGTCATAACCACGCAATAGTTTTTGTCTGCGCTCGTCTTGAAACTTTTTTCCACACCCGAAACGCTTATCTTGTAAGGGTTTTCATTCGACTGATTGTTGCTTATGATGTTTTTCACACTCGCACTGCCAGCTGTATAGTAAAAATTATAATAATCAAGCGCAGAGCAATAGTTATCATCAAATTCATACTTAGAACCATTTTTCACCAGCAAAAACGATTCAAAGTTGTAATAATTTTTCTCCAAGAAATCTGCCTGCGGATGATAATACAGACACACAAGCGCGTCGAAACTATCATCATTATTTCTTACTATATACAAATCACTCTTTAACCCTATTTTATTAACGGATTCTTCGATGGCTGAAATTTCTGCGTCCGACATGCGCGAACTAGAAGAACTTGCTCCAGAGTCGCCCGTATTCGCCGCATTTGTCGCGCTTGTTGAGCTCGCTCCAATGTTGCCAGCAGGAAACACCAAATAATCGAAGAAATTGTCGGTGAATTTGTTTATATATGAAATGCCACCAGTTGCTATTCCTGAAATTATCAAGACTAGAAAAACGCCAAAGAACCCTGTGAGCACTGCTTTTCCACTGAAAGGCTTCTCGTTTAGTTCTTCTACAGGTTCAATGAGCGGCTCTTTCGTGCCAATCTTGCCACTCTGCCACGTGCCTTTTGTGGCTTCCCTGCTTTTTCTGTTGTTTCTGTTCTTCGACAGAAAATCGTCGTCTGGTTTTTCTAGATACATGTCTGCTCGCTTTAATGTCGCTCCAGATTCAAACAATTGCCGCGCTGCTCAACTTCCCTTTTCGTTTGTGCGCGCTTGGAGTTGCAAAACCCGCTTTAATCAGCTCTGCCTAAATTCACCCTATTCCAAATTAGAAGTTTTTATAGGTGTTTTAGGCGAAACTTCCCCAGACACCTGCGAGCTATATTCACGCTTCACATTTTGCGTGCTCACCGATTGAGCGCGCGCCATCTCGAAAGCTTGCAACATCTGATTTTGAATAGTCGCGCCCGCGCTCGCATCGCTTGGCATCATCAAGACCTTTGTGTTCTGAGAGTTCGACATGTCGGAGAGCACGTCTAAGTATTGCTGCGTCAAAATAACCGACATCACCTCATCTTCGCTCATGCCTTCGTTTTTCATCTCAACCAAAGATTTATGCAGCCCGTCGATGATTGCTTGGCGCTGTGCCGCAATGCCTTCGCCGTGCAAGCGATTTTTCTCGGCTTCCGCTTCGGCACGCGTGATGGTGGTTATCTTGTCTGCTTCCGCCAGCTCTTTTGCCGCCACGCGCTTGCGTTCCGCCTCGTTGATGGCATTCATGGCGTTTTTCACCTCGCGCGAAGGGTCGATGTCTGTCACAAGCGTTTTTATGATTATATATCCGAACGACCCCATAGATTCCTTGAGCGTTTGCTCAACATCCACCGCCAACTGGTCTTTTTGCACAAATGCTTCGTCAAGTGTTAAGTTCGGCACCGCGTTTCTGATGTTGTCTTCGATGTAAGACGATATCTGCGCCTCGGGGTCTTGAAGCTCATAATATGCCGCCGCCACGTTGTTTGTGTCCACCCGATATTGCACAGATGTTTGCAAGCTCACGAACACGTTGTCTTTCGTTTTTGTGGTAATCGTCTGGTCGAGTTGCTGAATGCGCAGGGGCACCCTCGCGGCAATTCTGTCTATCACAGGAATCTTAAAATGTATGCCCGCGCTCGTGGCGGTGTGAAATTTGCCGAAGCGCTCGATGATGTTTATGTATTGCTGCTGCACGATGTATAAGCCAAAGCAAATAAACGCAATCACCAAGATTAAAAGTATGAGTAAAGCTAACATGACATCTCCTTTTTTATCTGCGAACTTAAAACTATTATGGCACTTCCATTTCTTTGAACTACAAACTGTTCAGACACCTTCATTTCTGCAAATCACGAACTATTTGCGCATTTCCATTTTACGCCACTTTGCTATCTTTATCTGGTAAACGCTTTTTGTAAGCAAAAACGTTTCCCGAAGTTCTTAGTCGAGATTAGTTTCTTTAGTTTTCGCGCCTCACCTGCGGAAATGTAGGCTTCTGGCGAAAAACATCTGCGCACTTACAAAAATCGCAGATGCGCAGGGCGCAACCGAGCTTTGCAAGCCGCACGCAACTTAGCAGAACTCAGCACACAAACAGAGCCAAGCGCACCCGACCCCGCAGACC
>CAVEFW010000144.1:0-5263 GCA_963615035.1 Phocaeicola dorei | reverse complement strand
CTGTAAATGCGTGCAATTCATCACACGCGAGCACAACTAAGTTATTAATACACCTCTCAAATTCTTCCTCATTGCTCACTTGCGCCCCCTGATGTAGATGTGAGCGCATTAGCCACGTTTTCTAACATGGCGCGTCTTTTTGCTTCGTCATAATCGTTTAAGATGCGGTCTACTTGTTCTTGTTCATATCCCAACTGCTCCCAGAATATGCGCGTCTGCGCAAACCATGAATCAGTGGTTGTGGCACTTGCTTGTTTCACCATTGCATCGCTTTGTGATACTACAGATGGTGTCGCAGGGTTTCTAAAATGTGGAGTGATAGAACTTTCAATCTCATCTAACTCATAAAACGACTTGTTTCCAAGGATAGCCATCGCCATTTTGCCTATGTTTCGCAAGGCTTCACCGTTTGAGGCGTTTAGGTCTTCAGCTTCTAACACAAGCCCCTCTTTGCTGGCTAAGATTGCCTCTGCACTTGAAGGATTATCGGTAACTATGCCCATTTCAGAGACTGGTACATTCGTTATCGCGCTAAAACGCATAGCAAGGCTTTTCATATAATCGAGATGTGGTTGCATAGAAGCCTGCGCGAATTGCGTTACTTGTGGTGTGTTGCCCTCTTCATCGGTAGTGAGTGCCAAAAATGAACCTAGATATGCCTCTTGTTGGCTTTTGTTTGCGAAAAGTGTCGCAGGGTCTGCACCTAAAATGACGCGCTGCGGGCTGGTAAAAAATTCTGAATGGATTTCTGTACGCACACTCTCGCGCGTTGCATTATCGATTATCTCCATCACATCACACGTAATGCGACTTCTACCAAATGGGCGGTCTATGGTGGGTCTATAAACCAGTGCCTCTATAAGTGGGCGACCCATTTTATGTGGCTTTCTTTGTGCCACCCATCTATCGTTTGTTTTCTCAATTTCCCACACGTCGGTGTCTGTATACAAATTGATGGCAGTGGGCAAAAATTCATCAACCGCGCGCATTTTCTTTTTGTCTGCCACCACAAGCGCATATTTGATGCGTTTTTTGCGCCAATCCCACACCGCAGAAGCATTGAGTGCTGAATATACGTTAATGATTATAGATGGCTCATTTTGTCCACCAGCAGACACAGTTACAAACGCGCAGCTATTGATTAACTCGCTTGTTACCATCTGCTGATATGCGCTTTTGAATGAATTCGTGTTGAAAATGTTATTTATTTCATTATCTTCACCGTTTTTGAAATAAAAGCCCTCAAAACGCGAGCGCACTGCGAGTGTGTCCACTGCCTTAGACGCCCAACCAACAGAGCCACGCAGATTTTTCAAACAAGGCGGGATAGCAATGCCTAAGTCTTTCAAGCTGTTTTTAGACTTGTAATACATCATGCGCTTTGCATTGTTGTTTTCCTTATCGTTTAACACCTCAACAAGTTCTATAAGCATTTCTTTTTCTGCTTGAGGTAAATTTTGAACATCTGTAAGCCCATATAAACTCACAATATCACCACCTTTCTTTTAGGATTGCGTTTTGTTGTTTTCACACCCCATAGCGCAAGTGCGACCGCCTCTAGGGGCGATACATCAACATCTGCATACCCCTTAAAGCCAAATCCGCCCGCATTGCCTATGTTTCTGCGCATAGCGTTATAAACTGCGTTATTGAGTGCAAAGTCTTTTAAGTGTGTAAAGCCTGCCTCGTTGATGTCGTTTAGAATTCCTGAATATGCACTCACCACATCTTGTGTTGAGGGTGCAACCATAAATTTACGTGGCACGCCCGCATCGCGTAAGCGTTCCATAAGTGTTTGTGCACCCGCGCGGCCATCTATAACCACACACGATGCCTCGCCAGCAACACCCGCCAATCCGTCCACTAGCCATTGCACGCCATGTGTCATATCGCGCTCTTCTACAAGTTCGATGTGTGCAGCTTCTCCTTTTGCATAACGTGCAACACCTAAAGACACGCGCGAGCCATCGGGTGAAAACTTCACGCCAAACGCTATTTTTTCTTTGTCTGTTTTTTTAGGTGCATCTTTTTCATCTATTTCCAATGCGTCCCACTTTTTGCGCGAGATGATAGTGTTTTGCACACCCTCAACCCACATTCCTAAACGCTCACGCGCAAAGCCATCGGGTGAGAGCAGTGTGAGTTCATCTTCTACTCTCTCGCGCATTATTCGCCTGCCTAGCGCGGGGTTCGTTGCTTCCCAACGTTTCTCATCAAAGATATCTCCAACTTCAGACACGCTCCACTCATGCCAACATGCTTTTTTGCGCCTGCCGCTTATGATTTCTTGCCTGATGTCTTGAAACGCTGTTCCCGCGCATGTAAATTCAGGTGGCGTTCCTGTGAGTATTGTTTGCGTGTTTCCGCTTCTGCTGGCCGCCAAAATAGGCACAACTGCATTGAGTTGTTCGTGCACCAACTCCTGCGCCTCGTCTAAAATCACAACGTCATAGGCGTCTTGCCCACGCATAACAGTTTTTGAACGCGCAGAAAAAGCAATCCAACCACCCTCTGCAATAAAGTTTCCATCTTCATCTACTACATCGTTGAGTTCTATTCGCTCCTGTCCGTTTGCCTTTCTGATACGTTTAACGCTTCCGTATAAATCCTTGTTGGCTGGGTTTTCAAAATATTCGCACACGCGATTAAATGCATTTGTATGGCTTTTCACTTCGTGGGCGGTGTGTAATATCTTCTCGCCCAGCGCCCACGCGCCGTATAACTCGCGCATTTCAAGCAGTGCATTTTTACCGTTTTGACGTGGCACAGACAGCCCACAAATAGATGACGTATACACGCCCTCATCGTCCACTGCCAGCCAGTCTTTTAAGATATCCAACTGCCACGGGTCAGGCTTAAGCCCGCAAATAGCAGCCATCTCGCCCGCAGACGCTCCCACTGTTTTTGCATAATCTGGAGCAACGCGAATATTAGGCTTTTGATTTCCCTTTAACTGTCTTTTTTGCTTCTTTTCTGATGTCGCCAAGAGGTGTTCTCCTATTCTTTGGCTTGAGTTTCTTCAACTCGCGAATGCGCTCGCTTACATCCATATATTGCTTTGAGAGTGCCGCAATATCACGTCCACTCTCACATAGGTCTAACTCTTTTGCTATTTGCAGACGCAAACATAAAAGCATTTCCAACTCATCGCCTGCTTTGGTGGCTTGTGTTAACTCAGACATTGAAAAAACCTTTCAATATGTGCATTTGTGCAGGTCAGAAGCATATTTTTTTAATTTTCTTCCGCCATGTGATGTGGATTTTCGCGCTGGGGGGATATTTTGACTGGGCGCGATGGTCTATGTGCAGGCGTGGGAGGGGATACCCCCCTATATTTTCACCACAGGGGCGCACCATTTGCTCTGTGTTGCGTGTTTTTTATATCCAACGTCTACTTTGCCTTGTTGGTAAGTCCTGCGTCCTAGGCGGCTTCTGTGTGCGTTTCACAGTGTTTGTCTTTTTTGTAGCAATGATAGCCGCGCCCTTGCGTGCGTTGCATTTCCAGTGTGTGAGTTGCACGTTGTTTGGGTCAATAGGTGAGCCGCCCAAACTTACAGGGATAATCTCATCAACCACAGCACTCTCAGGGTGTGGGCACTTCAAGCTCTTGTCTATCTCTCCACCACATAGCGCACAGTGCGTTTGAGTTGCTAGCAACCACTTGCGAATGCGCACGCGCTCGGGATAATTCGCATAGCGTATGTTGTTGCTTGGCATTAGTGCGCCTCTTGCACCCTGCCATCAAGCGGGCTTGCTTTGTTGGTAAAGCACTCAAACACTTCACGGCTTATTGATATGTCTTGTGTTGGGTTACACATGCGCCCCTCATGTGTCCACAAGTGGTGGGCGCACGCTTTAGGCACAACCACGCCACACGCTCTAAGCATGGCACGACTTAGTGTTGTGTCATATTTGAGTGCCACACTCACCATGTATTCCACGCTTACCATTTGCACGCGCCTTTCTTTGTATGCAAGCATAAGAAAAGCCGCCCGCAGCGTTAGTCTGTGAACGGCTTAACTTGTTTTTATATACTTTTTGCAGCCTAGAATATATCACACTTTGCGACTGCCAAAGACTGCCATTTACTGCCAAAGTCTGCCAAACACTGCCAAACTCTGCCATTTTTTGCCAAATTTCGCACTATCCCTTCCATGCGGGCGGTAAAACTTCGTATAACTCGCATAGTGCTAGAGTGCGTTCACGATACATCACGCGTTCACTAACACACAACAACCCCGCAACAACCTTCCAGTTTTTACCTTCCACATAATGCGCATTCAACAACTCAAACGCCACGCTATCCATGCGCGCGCCTATTGCCACCCAGTCTTCCAGCACTTCCGCATATTGCGCCGCTTTTTCTTGCTTTTTGCGTTCGAGGTCTTCGAGTTGTTCAAGTATGTTCATCATCGCGTCATCGCCGTGAACCTTCTGTGTGTGTCCACTCCGCCCGTCATAGCGCACACCGCGCACACCGTCAATCGCGGCGCGCTTTGTCGCGTATTCTTGCTGTGCAAGTGTAAGCGCGAATTTTGCGCGTTGCACGCTTCGAAGATATGCGCGCGCGCACGTTTCTTGTTTTGCGGGTGTGGTTGGTGTCGTCATTCGGTTAGTCCTTTACTCGTTTAATCGGCGCGGTTGCTTGCTTATCACGCGCAATCCAATACTGGCAATGCGTGTATGTTTTCGCGCAATATTCGAGCGGTTTCAGTGGTTTGTCGATTTGTGCGACCGTGCAAAAGCCGTCAAGCGCGCGCTCGCAGTTGTAACAGTCGCTTTTTTCGTGCGAATCGTTTGTGTGGATGTAGCGCCGCCGCTTGGTGTCCACTTCGCGCAATACACGCGCGGCGGTGTTGTTTTGTTTGCCTTTTTGCGAACTCCAAACGGGTTCGGCTACTTTGTGTCGCGTTACCATGTAATCACCTTCTTTCCGTGGTTGCGTTTAACTGGTTTTGGTTTGGCTTTTTCTTGACCCAGCAAAACTTCCTGCCGTCCTTCTTCGCGTGCTTGTTCGATTAGTTGTTTCGTTTTAACTTCGGCGCGGGCGCAGCTTGTGAGTACTCCCATGCGGTCTTCGTGAATCCAATATCTAACCAAACAATCATGCGCGAATCCTTTTTGTAAGCGTAACTGCTTATCAATTTCGGACGGCGCGAATCCTTGAACGGATAGCATTAGAATATTTTTTTGTGTTGAATCTAGTTGTGAAAATTCCATTTTTTGGGGTGTCCTTTCGTTGGTAATTTTTGGGTTGTTACAC
>CAVEFW010000143.1:0-2001 GCA_963615035.1 Phocaeicola dorei | reverse complement strand
CGGCAGTCGCATATCTGTGCCATCGCAGCGCTTGGATTCTTTCGGTGTTGAAATGGCTGAACTTGTGGCAGGTGCTAAAAAAGGCGGGCTTACTTTTGCGCCCGAGGCTGGCACTCAGCGTTTGCGCGACATAATAAATAAAAACGTTACGGAAGAAAATCTGTTTTCAGCGGTGGATGCCGCAGTAAATGCTGGTTGGAGGCGATGCAAGCTCTATTTCATGATAGGGTTGCCAGGCGAGTGTGACGAAGATTTGAAAGGCATTGCAAGGCTATCTGACGCTGTGCTAGATCGCATGCGAGACGCGCTGCCCAAAAGTGAGCGGGGGAGTGTGCAAGTAAACATTTCATGTGCGCTTTTTGTGCCTAAGGCTCACACGCCTTTTCAGTGGTGCGGACAAATTAGCAAGCCTGAGGCAAAGCGCCGCGTAGATGTGGTGCGCGATGCTGTTCGTCGTCGTGCTGTGAGAGTTACGTGGCACGACCCAAAGACAAGTTTCATCGAGGCTGTCATGAGCAAAGGAGATGTGCGTGTGGCAAGCCTCGTGCAAGGCGCTTGGGAGCGCGGTGCGCGTTTTGATGCTTGGTCAGAGTTTTTCAACGAAGAGGCTTGGATGGAGGCCGCGAGTGCGCTTGGGCTAGACTTAGAGCAGATTGCGCAAAGTGCACACGATGTTGACTATGTGCTGCCCTGGTCGCACATTTCATGCGGCGTTTCTCAAAAATATCTAGCAGAAGAATATAAGCGTTCTCTTGCGGGCAAAACCACGCCCGATTGCACTTTTGATCATTGCACTGTTTGCGGAGCGTGCCAGAGTTTACACACGAAAAACCGCCTTGCTGCCCCTCGCAGCGTGTCAAGCGTGCAGGAGTGCGCAGATAAGCAGGTGCGCGAGGATATGCTGGAGCGCGAAGTTGAACAAGTGTGCGAAGATAAGCACGAGCGCGAGAACAAGCTGGAGCGCGAGGATATGCAGGGGTGTGAAAACAAGCTGGAGCGCGAGGTTATGCAGGAGTGCGAAGATGATGAATAATCAAAACTTGGCTGGCGGGCGTAAGTTTCGCTTGCGTTGCACATATGTAAAACAAGGCAGGCTCGCATATCTATCTCACTTGGAAGTTGCTCGCGCACTAGAGAGGTGTGTGCGCAGAGCTGGCTTGCCTTTTGTTGTGTCTCAGGGTTTTTCACCGCACATGCTCTTGCATTTCGGGTCTGCCTTGCCTGTGGGCATCGGCGGCACATCTGAGCTTTTTGACATAACACTTGCAAATTATGTTTCACCCGCTCGAGCGCTCGACGCTCTAAAGGGTGCAAGTGCGCCAGATTTGCAAGTTCAAAGTTGCAAATACGTTGAAAATTCAGCACCTGCCGTGAGCGTTGCATACCCCATAAGCACATATGAGGTTGTGCTGAGCGCTGCGCTTGAAAACCTAGAGTTCCCCGAAGAAATCACGCTGATAAAGAAAAAGAAAGAGCGGGTCTATCGCGTGAGTGATTTTTTGGTGGGCAACGTTTGTCTAAACCGCACTCAATCATTCCAGGCGCACGATGCGCACGGTGCGCACGAAGATGGCTTTGCGCACGATGCGCACAAAGATGACGCCTCGCAAAGTGAGCACGAGAGTTACACATGTCTAACTTTCAGTTTAGTTGCTAAACCCACTGGCTCACTTCGCCCAGACAAATTGATGCAGGCAACGCTTACGCAATACAACAACGCAAATCAACAAGATGAAATTCAAATCAAAAAATTCACGCGCGTGGCACAAACACAAGCCACAAATGAGAGCTGCTCAGTGTAAAACACCGTATATAAAAAAGCGGCGCTGCAAAAACAGCACCGCCATCATATAAATTTGCTAGATATGTTGCAGGGGGGAGCGATAGGAAAAAGGGGCGTTGTTGCACTTGAACAGCACCGCTTAAAGCACTTTTAACACACCTTCACAATCCAGCCCTGGCTGTCTTCAATTTTGCCAGATTGAATATCCACCAAAGTCT
>CAVEFW010000142.1:1881-4894 GCA_963615035.1 Phocaeicola dorei | reverse complement strand
TCGGTGCGCTTCGTGATTATGTTGTCAACCACAGGCCAGCCGAATTTCGCCAAGATGAACAAAATGATGAGGAACACAACGAGCATTGGGATGAACTCATTCATGTCTGGAATGAGAAATGCAATGCCCTCTTTTTCAGAGGCGAAGGCCAGGGCAGGGAAAGCGCTGGTTAGGCACGCTGCGGCTGCTGTGGCGGCTGAGGCCGTGGCGGCTTTGCGAGCGCGACCTGCTGCGACGCCGCGGTTTGCGCCGGCTTTGCGAGCGCGCGCAATGAAGCCTTTCGCGCCTGCGTTTTCGGCATCCGTGCCTAAAAATGCGAGTTTGCTGTTCGCTTTATTTTGTTTTGCTGCTTTCACCTTTCACCTTCTTTCAAAAACTATGATTGATTTTCTGATTGTGTCTGTTTTTGCGTTTGATCTGGTCAAATTTAGAAGATGAAGGTGCAAACAAAACCAATAAGTGCAAGTGCCTCAGCCAAAGCGCCGAAGATAAGCGCGTTTGTGAACAGTTTGCCAGCTAGTTCTGGTTGGCGAGCGGAGCCCACGCACAGGCCGTATCCGCACAAGCCCAAACCAATGCCAGGGCCAATTGTGCCAAGACCGTAGCCGACAACCTTTAAGGCAGCGATTACAAGAGTTGTTTCCATTATGTCCTCCTTTTGAACATTTTTATTGTGGGTGTTCACCGCTTGAAACGTTTCGTTTGCGTTCTGTTTGCGGTGCGTTCCCGTTTTCAAATTATATGCTCAACTCGAAAGCTCGAGCTAAGTACCAAACCTCAAAGACCTTCTTTTGTGTGGGGCATCGATCTCTCCCCGCGCCTTTTGGTGCTCTGTTGCGGTGTTTTCCTTGTACCGCCTGTTTTTCTTTAGCGCTTTTTTAGTGTTTCTCTCTAGTGTTTTTTTCTAGTGCTCGCCCGTTGCCAACCCCACATATACAGCCGACAAAATGGTGAACACATATGCTTGCAAGAAAGCCACCAAACATTCAAGCGCATACATTATTACCAAGAAAAGCGCCCAAGCAACAGCAGGCAGAGCCGTGAGCGGTGCCGCATATGCAATGGCGTCTAAGATGAAGAATTGCGTCATGATGGCGAAAATGCCTAAGATCATGTGACCTGCAAACATGTTGCCATAAAGTCGAACTGCGAGTGTGAGCCAACGAATTACAAGGCTGAAAAACTCAAAGAACCAGATGACAGGCACCATGGGAGCAGGCAAGCCGCTTGGGGCTATGGCTTTGATGTATCCCCAGCCGCCTTTTGCTTTGATGCCGTAAAAATTAAAGTAGAAAAATGAAAGTGTGGCCAACGCCCAAGTTACGCTCAACGAACCCGTGGGAGTTTTCACACCTGGAATCAAGCCGATGACATTTGCGATCAAGATGAAGAAAAACATGGTTGCTAAGAAGGGAATGTGTTTTTGCCAACCAGCATGAGCTATGGCTCCTTCGCCCATGTTGCGACGCACGGCATCATATCCCCAATCGATTAGCGCACCTATTTTGCTGTCTGGCACCATCTTTACTTTTTTTATGGCACACAAAACACCCACAACCACAACGATTGCAATGATTATCATCCAGAACACATATTGTGTGATGCCCACTCCGTCGCCGAATGGAACAACGAACACAGAGTTGAAGCCCTCTTGCAGCTCTGCAATTGGCTCTTGAATGTCTTCAAGTGGATTGCCAGTTAGATGGAACCCCATAAAGTCCATGCGTATATCTCCTTTTTGCATTAGATGCTTGTTTGCGTTTTAGTTTGTTTGTTTTTTTATTTTATCTGTCGCGCTTTTTTATCTTGTTTATTTGTCTTGTTTATCATGCGCTTTGTTTTTGCGCGCAATGCTTATGCCAAAAATTATGACACCTAACACAAAAGCTGCAAATTCAGCTATTGCGAACGGTGCCACAACACTTGAAGCCAACATTTTTGTCAGTGCAAGACCGACAACAAGGATTGCGAATGATACCACAATAGTCAACAAAAAAGGACCCAACATTGCAAAAGATCCAGCAGTAGCATCAATCTTTTTTGCTTGCTTTGTGGAGAAGCAGAAAGGAATTAATGCTAAAAAACCCACTACAACGCCCACAACTATTGCAATTATCATTCAGTTTCCTCGTATTACGTTGGCGCAATATTACGTTTTTTGCGCTTGCGCACTCGTCTAAAACATGCGCTATGTTAACAATAAGCGCGAAAAATTTCACTGAAAATTTGGTGAGTAACACAAAAAATTAGTATTTTACGATAGTTTTTTACACTGTTTTCATGCAAGAATAATTATGACATGCGAAAGCGATATTTGCGTTTTTTCGCGAAGGTGTCGAAGGGCAAACAAAAACGACAGACGCGCACACAGCCGCGCATGCAGCCACAGGCGCAATAGCGCACACAGCCACGAATACGACCATGCTTGCAACCACGGGCGCTGTGCCAGCGGGCAAGCCTTGCGCAAAGCCAACACCACACGCCAATGAGCATAGGTTGGGCTTTGTCTGCTTGTTCGCGAGGGCGTCGAAAGGTAAACAAAAAAAACGACAGCAAACAGGCTATGCGGAATAGACGCGCAGAGAAATGCCAGATTCTTTGAGCATGCTCATGGCCAAATCATCGGGATATGGGTTTTTATACACGATTTCTGTGATGCCAGAATTTATTATCATCTTTGCGCACACCGAACACGGCTGTGTGTTTACATAGATGCGAGCACCTTCAATATTTACGCCATAACGCGCTGCGGTGATGATGGCGTTTTGCTCGGCATGAAGCGCTCGGCAAAGCTCATGGCGCTGACCACTGGGAACTTGCAACTGTTCGCGCATGCACCCTATCTCGCCGCAATGTGTAAGCCCTTGCGGAGCGCCGTTGTAACCCGTGGCTAACACTCGGTTGTCTTTTACGATGACCGCCCCTACTCCGCGTCGCAAGCATGTGGTGCGACGCGCAGCCAGGTCTGCCATTTCCATGAAGTATTCATCCCACGTGGGGCGGCTGGTTTCGG